>CAINEZ010000019.1 GCA_903847905.1 uncultured Bacteroidota bacterium | reverse complement strand
TTTTCTTTTGTTTGAACAATTACGGTAATACTACACCTGTTGTTGATCCGAATGCAATAAATGCCTGGCTTGGGATAAATTGTCCTATATTGTCATCACGTCCCTGAAGCAGGTATTTTGCACCAGGTGTGTTGTAAGTACTCACAGCCTGGCTGCATAAAGTACCCAGAAGTTCACCATTACCCTTGTTACGGTTTATGATTAAGCCGATCTGCATACCCGGAAAATCACTCAGCATATTTTGATCTCCATCACTATCTCCGGCAACAAATAAAGGATCGTAACCATATTTACCTGTGGGTCCAGAAAGAGCGGCACGAATTGCATCTGTTTTTCCGGCTTGAAAGGTGAAAGGGGCTCCTGTTACTAATTTGTTAATCAATTTTCCGTTGTCATTGTATTGAGCCTTCATTCCCAAACAATGAGCAGGATCGTTGTTAAAGCCAAATAGCGGGCTGGAAGAAACTGCACTTATAATTTCCTGCAGAGAAGCTGTACATATCCATACATCAAACCCGGCAGCACGAAATTTGTTGTATAATTCAACCTGTTCAGGAAAGAATCGGAGACCGTTTTTCCATGTAGTACTTAACTGCCCTGAATATTGCACGGGAAGATCAATTGCATCGGGGCTTGTCCATGTTACTTTTCCAATGGTTTGTGTCAATTGCCATGAAGCAGCATCCTTTACCATTTGACGTATTTGAGCTTCTGTAAGTCCATAATACAAATAGAATATATATGTATAGGAAATATTGACGCCAAAGTCGGTTTCAAATCCATCATAGAGCCAGCGAACTTTGGTAATGAAATTGCTATAATTCGGGTTAGCTTTAACATCATCCAGCGAAAGAGTACCTCCTCCGCCAAGTCCGCTATAATTGTTGTATAACCATGTATAACTCGCTTTAATATCTTTAGCTATGTCCTTAACTGCAAAAGTGACTCCTGAACCTGTAAATACCTTATTTGTATCAACTCCGGTACGTATTATATTGTCAAGTTCTGCAGGCGTGCAACCAAATTTCAAATTTGTAAGTTGATAAATAAGCGTGGCTTCTTCTGTATCCCAAAAGCTACATGTATTGTCCCAGTCGAATATAGCATACGGAGGTTTTAACGCTTTGTAAGTTGGACTATTCTTTCCGTAGGTATTGATTAAATTTTCAATACGCGACTTATTAAAGGGATCCCAATTTCCGGTAAGGGTTGTAGCTGTATTTAAAGGTGTTGGGGAATCATCTTTTTTCTTGCAATTACATAGTAAAATAATTGCAATTGGTAAAACTAAAAACAATCTTTTCATTTTATTGATCTAAATTTTATGTCAGCCTTCAAGAACATCCGGGGTGCAGCCAACGGTCAGCATTGCTTGCAGTGGCGGACTTGTCAGACGAAGCCTGACGTGTCCGCCGAAATAATAATTTTAAAGAACACTGCTCTATCCCTTCAACCACGAGCCATTGAAGCAATGCAAAGTTAACTGCTGGCGGTTCTTGTCATTCATGTCACAAAGATACAATTATTTTGAGTTTCGCTGTCAACTGTCAAAGCGTTTTTGTCAGGGTTGGAATGTGTGTCGGCGTTTAAATTTTTACACAAGGGACGGGATTATTTTTTTTTGTCTCTTTCGGTAGTGCTTGGAAAATGGCAAACTCTTGCTGCAAACTTTGGTTCTGATTGGCTTGTGTGGTTTGCAGCATGTGCTTGACATTGTGCGGTTGGGGGTTTATGCACCAAACCTGTCAATGGAAAACAATCTATGACAAGAACACTCAAAGCAATCGCAAGAATACTTGTACTTTTTTACCTGACGTGAAAAACATGTGATGCAACTAATCCTATAATCACAACCACCAAAGCTATTGCAGCCAATGCTTCTTTACTAATAAATACTTTTTTTGCTCTCTTTGTATAGTTAATTAATATTCGCCAGTTATAAGAAATATGTATGATTGCAAATATTATAAATATAATTGCTGCCGAATTATGAAACGACATCCAAAAATGTTTTTCCACTGTTAATTGTTCAAATTGAAGTTTATGACACTTTAAACCGGAAAAGGGAAGACAAAAACCAGATATAAACATGACAATTGAAATAAATGCACGTTTATTAAATGATTTCTTTTTTACGTATTGTTCCATGATTAATTATATTTAAAGTTTTAACTACCGGACTGATGGCTTTACATTCACAGACCTTGACACACTTCATGCACCCAGTACATTTATCCGGGTCACTTATCCTGGAATGTTTGTGAAAAATAATGTCGATTTTTCCTATTACTTCATAAGGGCATACGGATATGCATTTCCAACAAGCCTCGCAGCTTCTGGAATCAAGTTTAATAAACTCAGTGGATTGTTTTTTACGACGGTGTTCGTGTTTCATGCCAAATGTATTTGCTCTGCAAAATTACATCAGGCTTTTTTCTTATGACGATAACAATTGATAAGAAATGCTAACCCTCTCTTTTTATTTTATTCCTGATACGGCTAAGTGAAACCGACGTCATTCCAAGATAGGAGGCAATATAATGTTGTGGTACTCTTTGGATTATTTCAGGTCTGGTTTTCATTAAATTCAGGTATCTGTCAATTGGTTTATCTGTAATGTATGATTTCATATAATCCATATATTGAATTAATCGCTTTTGAATTGCAATATACATTATGCTTTTTAATTCCGGTATTTTTTCCATTGATTCATAGTAAATTTTTTTCGGAATTTCCAGTATTATTGTTTTCTCAATGGTTTCAATGTTATACTTACTTGGTTTATCCTCAAAAAAACTCTCTGCTGAAGCAACTCCATCATTCTCGAAAAAAAACTGGGTGGTAAAATCTTTCCCGTCTTTGTAGAAAAATTCACGTAAACAACCCTGTCTTACAAGGAACATTCTGTCTGCAATTTTACCCTCTTTTAGTAATAAACATTTTGCCGGTACTTCCCTTCGTTCAAGAAATTTCTCAATGTCCTTGAAAGCACCTTGTTTTTTTAAATAATTTGAAATATCCTCAAAGTTCATAGCACAATATTTTTACTTAATTTCAAAAATAATAATAACTAATTTTTAAAACTTTGGCAAAATTACACTCTTTTGCAAGTTTTGGTTTGTCGGGTGGCATTGTGGGACTTGCAAATGTGTGTAATTATGGGATAGCCAAAACGCCTTCGGCGAAAAGTGCGGTGGGATAAAAATTTAAACACTTACATAGGCTTGTGTGTCGACTCATTTTATTTTCTGTTTTTGATTTGTCAAGTCGCAGTGAAATTGTCAGCCATTCATCTATCTTTTAACACTTGTTGCTAACGGATTAGCAGTTGCTTTTCGGGGGCGTTTTAAAAGCACTATCGTGTCACCCGAAATTAATAGCTCAAAGATACAACTAAAGTATCAAATTGCAAATTCATGCCACTGAAAGCAAACGCCTCTTAGGTGCCGGCGTACTTGTCTGTCGTGTCAATGAATGCATAGGCATTAGAATTAAACAGTCAATTGTCAATTGATAAGGTTTTTGTCTGGGATAGACTGTACGAAAGCGTTTAAATTTTTACAGAAGGGAGGGAGTATTATTTTCTTATTTTAACCTATGAACTTGGGGAATGGCAAGCGTATTTGCAAACTTTGTTTGCAGGGGTTTGCAAATTGGCTTGACATTGTGCGATTGCGATTGTCAGTTACTTGTTTCTACTTTGCAGTTAGAAGATTTCTATACGCAGTTGCTCATTTCTACATTGCAGTTGCATTTATCTAAAACACATCTTTTAATAAAAAAGACTTGTCAAAAATTTAAAAACAGATTCGTCTTGCAAAACAAAATTTATGTTGTATGTTTACCACGAATTTCAGATGATGCTGTAAAGGTTCTTGGTATTGTTCTGAAACACGCTAATAAAATAGTAGAACCTATTATTAAATTAGTTAAAATGAAAAAGTTTTATTTCTCTATTCTATTATCTACTGTGTTTCTATTGGTAATGCACAACGGATATTGTCAGGTGGGCTCTCAAAACATTAAAATATGTGTAATCTCGGATCTGCATTATTTTGATAGCACATTATTAATCAATGATGGACCGGCTTTTCAAAATTATCTAATAAACGATCCTAAGATGCTAAAGGAAAGCCATGCTATTATGGTCTCACTTTTCGATTCGTTGGTTGCAGAACAACCTGATATTGTTCTTATACCCGGGGACATGTCTAAAGATGGTGAATTGGTTTGCCATCAGGGAGTGTTAAACTTTATTCAACAATTACAGAACATCAATGTCAAGGTTTTCGTTACTCCGGGTAACCATGATATTAACAATCCTTACGCAGTTTCGTTTGATAACGACACCACTTACCACGTAGCTACTATTACTCCAGCTCAGTTTAAAACCATGTACAATAATTGTGGCTATAGCGGAGCTTTGAAAACAGATACTGCATCCTTATCTTATGTAGCTGAACCTATTGCAGGTTTACAAATCCTTTCGATGGACGTTTGCCGCTACGATCCTATCGAAGTTAGTGGTGGTTTCAAACCTCAAGTGCTTCAATGGTGCAAGGATCGTTTGACTGAAGCCAAACAAAGCGGAAAAGTTGTATTGGGAATGGAACATCATAATTTTATGGAACACTATAAAGGGCAGGCAACCCTTTTCCCAGCTTTTGTTATTAGTGATTATGATACAATATCTACGCAACTTGCCGATCTTGGTTTGAAGATTATATTTACCGGACACTTTCATGCTCAGGATATTGTTGAAAAAACAACAGCAATCGGCAATACCTTATTTGATGTCGAAACAGGGTCTCCCTCTTCCTACCCTTGCCCTTACCGTATCATGACTTTAACTACAGATACGATGTTACATATAACAGGTAAGCATATTGAAAATATAAATTATAATACTGACACCATGACTTTTCAGCAATATGCCCTTAATGTTTTGCAAAGACCAACAGGCCTGCCTACTGGTATTATGCATATGTTGACGTCGCCTCCTTTTAACCTTGATTCAGTTACTGCTCACCAAATTGAACCAGCTGTTACCGAAACTTTTATTGCTCACTGTGGTGGCAACGAAAGTAATCCTTCACCACAAACAGTAGCTACAATTGCCATGCTTGAGCAATCACCAATGGCAAATTTTGGATACATTCTTGATGGTATATGGACTGATCTCCTGCCTGATGACTGGACAGTTAATATTAATTTAAACAGCCCTACCTATTCAGTAGGCGTTGCCGAAAGCTTTAATATTAACAAAATCCTTTTATCCCCAAATCCTTCAAATGGTGTGTTTAATTTACTGCTCCCAGATATAAAAAGCACTGTTAACATTAAGATTTTTGACATCAATGGTAAATTAGTTTACCAAAAAGATAGTGAGAATAATACAAATGTAGTTGTTGATGTGTCTGATAAAGCAGCAGGTGAATATATAATTCAACTTAAAATTAATAATACTATAATTTCGAAGAAATTTATTAAAAATTAGTCAATAACATTAAAGATTGTTTCTGATATTTATGATTTGAAGCATTCATTATTTAATAGTTGTTTTGGTATTTAGAAGTAGGGATAGCCAAAACGCCTTCGGCGAAAAGTGCGGTGGGATAAAAATTTAAACACTTACATAGGCTTGTGTGTCGGCTCATTTTATTTTCTGTTTTTGATTTGTCAAGTCGCAGTGAAATTGTCAGCCATTCATCTATCTTTTAACACTTGTTGCTAACGGCGACGGTTCCGATAGCTATCGGAACGCCGCTTTTGGCAGACCTAAGTTAGCGGTATGTACTGTTTTTAAATGACATAAATATTAAGTAGCCCGTTCTCGTCGTGGAGTCTTATGTTTTCGTGTAATCTTTTTTAATTTGCGAATTCTGTTAGCACGAATGAAATCGCTAATTATTTTTTCCTCTTCTTTTGTTAGAGAACCTTGTCCTCCTATAAAGTCAGTATCTAGTTCAATATTATTGTGTCTCATATTATTTTATTTTGGAAAATATTTATTAATAAGTCTTAATGCTGCTATGGTGTCTATTATCATTAACCTGCCACCGAAATGGATTGCTCCAAGGCTTTTTATATAATGGTCGATGAGTTGAGTCTTTGAAACGAAGGATACATTTCCATCATGTCCGCGCTGAAAAGAAATTTTGCAGGCAAATGCAACAAGGTTTCCAGGAACACCGGAATATAATTTTGTCTTCCCCTTGTTTAGGAGCACTTTCAACTAAGTGCATATAAACATGGTCAGTCTTAATTTCAAGACTTATGAGTCCTTGAATAATAGCTTGATTATTTACAATAGTTAATTTATAAATGTCTCTTTCGGGCTGCTTATATTCAAATTTCCAGTCGAACTGCCAACCATTTATTTTTGTAACTGTCTTAAGGTCTGCAGTTGAAAGTAGTGTGATATCAGTAGGAAAGCTATCTCCGCTAATTACGTTTTCTAAGGAGTTTGTCAATTTGTCAATAACAAAATCCAGTCCTTTTTGTGTACTCTTTTTCATATTGCTAAGATACAAAAAAATGGTAGAATAACAATAAAAATCAAGCAATGTTTTTTTACAGCATCACCGCTAACTTTTGTGTTGCACCATTAGTGCTATTTCTACAATATCTATAATTCTTGCTAAGCAATTAAGAACAAATTTACAAAAATATCACTGTTGTCCGGTAAAAATATATTGCAGGTCAAATTATTTATAAGGGTAACTTATTGGAAAAAACGATTGTACAAACATCAAGATTTTCTTCCGGTGTTTTCTTAATAAAATTTGAGAAAGGCGAAACTTTTGAATTTAAAAAGATTGTTATAGAATAGCCAACACACACATATTTGCATTTTTCGGGTAGCGCTAACGAATGCTTTTCCCAGTTTTAGGTTATTCTATTTTATATTTTTTGAAAGTCTTGTCATTAAAGGTTTCTATGGCTTTCTTATAAACATCGTCAATGTCGGATGAAATAATATAATAAGTGTTTATATCAAACAGATTTCTACCGATATTAGCTTTCAGCTGATTAATAATATATTCTTTTGAGAGATTTATTCCTTCAAATTTCTTTTTCTTTTCTTTTACAGCAACTGAATCAATCTCTTTTTGGGTAAGCGCTTTCGGGCTATTGTTTAAATTCTTTTTTAAAGTATCCGATGCTTTTGTTTTATTGTCATTTTTTATTTCTTTATCAGCAAAAGCAATAAATTTATTCAGGAAAACCGAGTCGATAGTAAAATATTTTATAAACGAAGCCACATCTTTATATTTTGCTTTCAGGCTATCGCGTGATTTATCTACTATTTGCAAAGAATAAGTATATATCAATCCTTTTCGCTGAATATCCATATAATAATCAGAAATTTTTGATGTATCAGCAGGAATAAAAACATCGGGCATAATACCACCTCCACCGTAAACCAATCGTTTTTTTGATGTATAGAATTTAAGAGAATCAGGGAAGTGAATACTGTCAGGATGAAAAGATTCTCCACGTTTGTATCGGTCCGTAAGGTCTTTGAAATATTTATCAGTTCCTTCGTTATATGGTTTCTGGATACAACGCCCTGATGGGGTATAATACCTTGCGGTTGTGAGGCGTACCACGGAACCATCCGGCAATGTGAATGGTCTTTGAACAAGCCCTTTCCCGAATGAACGCCTGCCCATTATAAGTCCACGGTCCCAATCCTGAATTGCGCCTGAAACAATTTCGCTTGCAGAAGCGCTCCCTTCATCAATTAGCACTATTAATTTTCCTTTTTCAAAATCGCCTTTTTCTGTGGCGAATGATTGTTGTTTAGGGCTGCTTTGTCCTTCAGTATATACTACAAGTTTATCTTTTCCGAGAAATTCATCTGCCAAATCAATAGCTGTGTTCAAATATCCACCGCCATTTCCGCGTAAATCAAGAATAAGGTTTTTCATTCCCGATTTATAAAGTTTGCTTACAGCAGTATCAAATTCGTCAATAGTAGTGGCGCCGAAACTATTCAGTTTAATATAACCGATATCGGCAGACGCCATAAAAGTAGCGATAATACTGTTTAATGGAATTTTATCGCGTGTGATTGTAAAGTCAATAAGATTTTTTTTACCTCTTCGTTTAATGCTGATATTTACTTTAGTTCCTTTTGCGCCTCTAAGATGTTTCAAAACATAATTATTATTGATCTTGCTTCCGGTAGCTTCTTCTCCTTCAATTTTTACAATTTTATCTCCGGGCTGAATACCAAGTTTTTCAGAAGGTCCGCCGGGTGTGGGTGAAACAACCATAATAGTATCTTTAAAAATACCGAACTGAACTCCTATGCCTTCAAAATTTCCCTGAAGCGGTTCATTGCTTTCTTTCTGTTCATACTTGGTCAAATATACAGAATGAGGGTCCAGTTCTTTAAGCATATTAATAATTGCCGCACTTATGAGTTTATCATTGTTTACGGTGTCAACATAGAACAGATCTATAATTTGCAAAGCAGAAGTAAGTTTTTTACTATCGTTGTCGAAGTTATTTTTTGATTTTTGTGAAATAGATAATAACGGAAATGCAAATAAAGCAATAATAGAAAATAAAATTATTTTGTAATTCAATGCTGTTTTCATAAAAGTAGATTTGATTATTCAGTAGTTTTAATATTGTAATAACGAACAAATTTAAGTTAATTTTATTGGGGGGTGGTAATTATTTTAGTTAAATATTTTAAAAATAATAATACCATAAGGCTGAACAATGCACATTATAATATAAGTTAGCCGTTGTATATAAAGTCATAATTGCTAATTCCACGTCTGCAAAACTATCAATTATGTTCTATAATGAATTTATGGATAGGCAGTGGTTGTGGTTATCAGGCAGAAAATTTATTTTTCATCGAAATCAATTCTTACAGAATCTTTCATTTTTAATCCAAGCAGGCTGCTTGCGTTTCCCAAGTTTATAGCAATTTCCATGTGACCTGATGATCCGAATAGTGCAAGTTTCTCACCAGGGTCAACATCTTTATAGGCATGGCTGAACGAATTAATTTCATAACCGCTGCGGAAAGATATTGAAAATGTCCTGCCTTTACAAACTTCATGGAATAATTCCTCTGTGATGTTAGTGATCACATTCTCATATGAATCAATGTAAATAACATTTCCTTTAATGGCATTAGCTTCAATTACAGGGTTAAGGTGGAACTGTTCGTTCAGGGAATTTTTCTCAATACCAAGATCTTCAAGCTTACTTCCTTTGATGATAAGGCAAGCTGCTTTAACAAAAACATCCCTTGTTGAGAACGTGAAGTAATCAGAATCCTGTGTTATTGTAAGCTCAATTATTTTTTCGGGTTTTTTCTTAAAAATAAGAGAAAAAAAACCATTATCGGCTCCAATAAAATAATGACCATCGTAAAGTACTGCAATATGCGGTGTTTCGAGAGAAGCCTCGGTATTTATTCCAATAATATGTATAGTTCCTTTAGGAAAATTATTATAACAATTTTTTATAACAAAAGAAGCCGGTTCTATGTCGAAAGTCGGAATCTCGTGAGTGATATCTATAATAGTAACATCAGGCAGCAACGATAGTATTGCTCCTTTAACGGCGCCCGTGTAATGGTCTTTCAGTCCCCAGTCGGTTGTAAGTGTAATAATTGCCATTGTTGAATTTAAGCAATTAATTATTTCAAAAATTTGTTATTTTTGTGCATCAAAAGTAGTAAATATCTTTTAAGTAAATTAAAACGATTAATATATTTTGCTACGAAGGTTTCTTAATGCGAAGTTTATCCGGGTGAGAAAGAATCATTGATTAATTCACGAAGTATTTAATAAAATTTATGACAGAAAAAATATTCGCTCTCGAAGCCATTGATCCTGTGGAGATTTTTGGTGTTAATGAAAATAACCTGGAACTTATCCGAAAGTTTTTTCCAAAACTGAAACTTATTTCACGCGGGGATATTATAAAAGCTATAGGAGAAAAATCAGAACTGGATATGTTTGAAGAACGTTTTGAAATTCTTCTGAAGCATTACGAAAAGTTTGGAAAAGTTACTGAAAAAGATATTAAATATATCATGGATCAAAGTCAAATATACAATGGAGAAATAACAGATAAAGATGTTCTTGTACACGGGAAGAATGGAATGCCGGTAAAAGCCAGAACTATAAATCAGCAGCGAATGGTGGAAAGTTATGAAAAGAACGACATGATCTTTGCCATCGGACCTGCAGGCACTGGAAAAACATATACTGCGGTAGCGCTTGCAGTTCGCGCATTAAAAAATAAGGAAGTCAGAAGAATTATTTTAACGAGGCCGGCAGTAGAAGCCGGAGAGAACCTTGGTTTTTTGCCAGGTGACCTGAAAGATAAGCTCGACCCATATCTTCAGCCATTATACGATGCTTTACGGGATATGATTCCATCACAGAAACTTTATTCTTTTATGGAAGACGGTACTATCGAAGTTGCTCCTCTCGCATTTATGCGTGGGCGCACTTTAGAAAATGCTTTTGCAATATTAGATGAAGCGCAAAATTCAACAGAACCGCAGATGAAAATGTTTCTTACAAGAATGGGCAAAAATTCAAAATTTATTATTACCGGCGATGTCACACAAATTGACCTTCCGCGTAACCAGGCTTCAGGATTGATCCATTCCATGAGGCTGCTGAAAAATATTAAGGGCGTTGATTTTGTTATGCTTGATGAGAGAGATATTGTGCGGCACAGGTTGGTCAATAGTATTGTGGAAGCTTATGAAAAAGAGAACTCGAAATAATAAATTTTTAGCACGAATGAATAACGAACAAGGATTAACAATTTTAAATTTTAGAAGGAACCAAACACGAATAAAAAGTAAATTAGTAGGTAGATAGATTAAAAAGATTTGTTAATGAGTTATGACTTTGCGGCTCTCTGCGATTCCGATAGCTATTTGAACTCAGCGGTTCTCAGCGATTCTCAGCGGTTATTTTTTTTACCGCAGAGTTACGCAAACCTGCCTGCCGGCAAGGCAGGGAATGCGCAAAGAACCGCAGAGTAATTTAGTTTTTAATATTAAGTATGAAATTGAATACTTATAAAAAATATTTTAATATGAAAGTGTTGAAATTGCACAGAAGAATAATCAGAAGCAATCACTTCCAAATGCAGAATAAAAATCGTTAATCTTTGTTCTTAAATCATTTATTAAATTGTACTAAGCACTAGCAAATAAAATACTTATGAAAAACGCTATTGTCGAAACTAACTTTAATTTCCCGGGGCAGAAAAGTTTTTACAAAGGAAAAGTCAGGGATGTTTATAATATTAATGACGAATTATTGGTAATGATTGTCTCTGATCGAATATCTGCATTTGATGTGGTGTTGCCAAAAGGTATTCCATATAAAGGACAAGTGCTTAACCAGATAGCAGCTAAGTTTCTTGATGCAACTGCCGATATTGTTCCACACTGGAAAATAGCTACTCCTGATCCCATGGTTACTGTGGGATACAGATGCGAACCTTTTGCTGTGGAAATGATAGTAAGGGGTTACCTTACGGGCAGTTCGTGGCGTGAATATAAAAAAGGAGCAAGACAGATATGCGGTGTCCCTTTACCTGATGGAATGAAAGAGCATCAAAAATTTGCCGAACCTATTTTAACACCTACAACAAAGGCTGAACAGGGAAGGCATGATGAAAATATTTCACGTGATGAGATAATAAGTGAAGGTTTAGTAACTGCTGAAGATTATGCTTTACTGGAAAATTATTCGCTTCAACTTTTTAAGAGAGGTTCTGAAATAGCCAATAAAATGGGACTTATATTGGTCGACACAAAATATGAGTTCGGGAAAAAAGACGGTAAAATATTTTTAATTGATGAAATTCACACTCCTGATTCATCACGTTATTTTTACCTTAAGGGCTATGAAGAACGGCAGGTAAAAGGGGAAGCGCAGAAACAACTTTCAAAAGAATTTGTACGCGAATGGCTTATGGCAAATGGTTTTCAGGGCGGGGCAGGGCAGAGGCTCCCCGAAATGACAGATGATTTTATAAATCAGATTTCGGAAAGGTATATTGAACTCTACGAAATAATAACAGGTGAAAAGTTTGCCAGGTATGATGTTACGGATGTTTTAAGAAGAGTGGAAATAAATATAAATGATTTTCTGAAGAAATAATTTAATTTTGACAAATGATACCATTTTCACCGCCACGTATTGATCAGAAGATCATTGATGAAGTTGTAGAAACTCTTAAATCAGGATGGATCACTACAGGTCCGCGCACAAAATTATTTGAAAAAAAACTGGCAGAATATTGCAATATTCCTTCAGTATTATGCCTTAATTCAGCAACAGCAGGCTTGGAGCTTATGCTGCGCTGGTTTGGAGTTAAGGAAGGCGATGAAGTTATTGTTCCTGCATATACTTATTGCGCAACGGCTAATGTCATTATTCATTGTGGCGCTACACCTGTATTTGTAGATGCCGGAGAAGATTTTAATATTTCTGCAGAAGGAATTGAAAAGGCAATTACTGAAAATACTAAAGTTATTTTGCCTGTTGACATAGCAGGATTTCCATGCAATTACGATGAAATAAATACACTTGTTAAAAGAAAAGATATTGTTGAATTATTTTCAGGTTCAACGAAGGAGCAACAAACCCTTGGAAGAATTCTTGTGCTTTCAGATGCTGCACATTCTCTTGGTGCAACTTATAAAGGAAAGAAAAGCGGCGGATTGACCGATCTGTCTGTGTTTTCATTTCATGCTGTGAAAAACCTTACTACTGCAGAAGGTGGCGCTGTTTGCCTTAACCTGCCTGAGCCATTTGATAACAAAAAAATTTATGATTATCTCTGCGTAAAATCTTTGCATGGACAAAGTAAAGATGCGTTTGCAAAAACCAAAATCGGAGGCTGGCGTTATGATGTTGTTGAAGCCGGTTATAAAAACAACATGACAGATATACAGGCGGCTATGGGACTTGCAGAAATTGACAGATATGATACGGATATGCTTGTTAAACGAAAAAAAATATTTAATAGGTATTCCAAAAGGTTTGAAAAATGCGAATGGGCGGAACTTCCACAATTTGAGAACAACGATAAAAAAACTTCTTATCATGTTTTTTTATTGCGAATAAAAAATATTACTGAAACCCAGCGTGACGAAATTATTAATAAAATATTTGATAATGGAGTGGCAGTAAATGTTCATTTTATTCCTTTGCCTATGTTGAGCTTATACAAAAATCTTGGCTATGATATTTCTGATTATCCTGTAGCTTATGATAATTATTCAAGAGAGATCAGTTTGCCTGTTTACTATAGCCTTAGTGATACGCAAGTTGATACTGTAGCTGATGTTGCGATACGAAGTGTGGAGGAAATAATTAATAATTAGCTCATGTTACACAAGTATAAAATCTTCATTCATATTATAACAACATCTTTCAGAATAAATTTCGTTTTACTTTTCTTTGTCTTGACCCAAAGTAAAGTAACAAAAGAAAAGTCAAGACTTACAGGTATTTTATGTAAAAGCTACGATTTGATTTTATTCCCCGAAAAAGAACTCATCCGCCTCCCGATAGCTATCGGGAGTGGCGGCTTCAAACAGCTTTTTCTTAGCATATGCCCATCACACAAAATCAAATCTTGTTTTACAACTAAAATCCCTGAATGTCAAATTTACTTTTCCAAATCCCACATTCTAAATTTTTTTACCCCGACAATTTCGTGCAGGTATATTTTTAATTTTGCATAATATTAATAATTAGTTTATGCTGAAACGTACATTTGACCTGATATTTTCACTCGCCGGACTTTTAATATTATTTCCATTTTTATTTATTTTTTCCTTAATAATTATTATTGATTCCAAAGGAGGAATATTTTTTCTGCAAAAACGTGTAGGTAAGAATGGTAAAGATTTTTTTCTTTTTAAATTTCGCACTATGCATAAACATGCGGAAAAGAAAGGTTTGCTTACTATAGGGGAAAAGGACGACCGCATTACTAACTTTGGTTTTTTTCTTAGAAAATATAAAATAGACGAACTTCCGCAATTGCTAAATATTTTTATAGGGAACATGAGTTTTGTGGGTCCTCGTCCTGAAGTACGCAAATATGTTGAGATGTATAGTGAGGAACAAAAGTTAGTTTTAACAGTAAAACCGGGTATTACCGATGTCGCATCTATTGAGTACATTAACGAAAATGAAATTCTTGCGAAATATGAAAACCCTGAAGAAGGCTATATCAGTGAAGTGATGCCTGCAAAATTGAAATTGAATTTGCAATATATCAGTAAAAGAAACTTTGCAAAGGATATTGGAATTATTTTCAAAACAATTGGAAAAATATTTTTAACTGATACCGAACCGCTAACTTGATATATTATGCGCTTCATTTATTTACTCATAGCTTCGGTTTTTAATTCCGATGGCATTTTTTCAATAGCATATCTTAAAGCTGTTCTGGGCATTATTGTCTTTCTCTTAATTATATAATGAAGAATTTCTTTTTGATGTGACTGACTGGCTGCTTTCAGCATCCATCCATAGCCTTTTTGCACAAGATCATCTTTATCCAAAAGCAAGATATCAGCAATTTCCAAAATATCTTTTAAAAATTTTCCATGTTTAGCCGGAATAATGAGCGAAACAGCGGAAGCACGGCGCATCCACCGGTTTTTTGATTTAGCCCATTTTTTAAGTTCTGATAAATATTCAGGATACATTTCCAGGAATTCTCCTACAGTGTGATTACATAAAGTATCGCACGACGCCCAATTACTTATGTAAGAGCTTATCCATTTTTCAAATATTTTAAAATCACTCTGTTCATAATTTTTATGAACAAAATATGACCAATTACAAGCTATAAAAGATTCTTCAATATATCCTGATTGCCATAACTCATCACACAAATCAAAAATTTCAGCTTTTGTTTTATCCTTAATAGATTTAAAATATTCTTTACCTATTTTACTTACAATAGCTGATTTTATTCCATAACACAGGATTTTTTCTTTAAAGAAGTTCTGACTGGTTCTTTGGATATTTTTATCAATATTTTTTTCCAATTCCCGGCGGATCTTACTAATTACACTATTCATACGCTTATTTAAACATTCATATAAATGGTTAAGTTTATCCATCAGCAGGTTGGGCAACTAACCTGCTTTACTTGTTCCGCGCTGCGGAAGCGGACTGTCCGCCTTTTCCCACCCATTCACCGTTTCTCCCTGTAGCCCATTCATTTTTTAATTTGTTTTTCTTTCTATCGAATTAATAGATGTCATTGAAGCGATATAAAGCTATGTATGGGCTGAAAATATCATTCTTTCACAAACCTTGTTACTGCTGTCTTGTCATTACTGCACAGTCTCAAAATGTAAATTCCTTTTGCAAGTCCACTTATGTCAATATCCGTTTTCCCTTGTTGTATTTGTTGTTGTATAATTGTCTGTCCTTGAATATTTAAAATTCCTATTGTAGCTTTTTCAGGAATTTCTATTGTAAGCTTATTTGAGGCTGGAACGGGGTATAAAACTATGCCACTATTATCGTTTATTTCAGTTACAGATGTTATTTCTGTGATGGAGCGTTTCCAAATGCCATTTCCATAAGTTCCTGCAAAGAGGGTATCTCCATTTATGGCTAATGCTTCGTCATCAGTATTTGTTAAACCAGCATTCACTCCTGTCCAAAGCACTCCATTGTTTGTAGATAAAAACACTCCCCCTAAGGTTCCTGCAAAAATATTGCTCCCGCTTATGGCTAATGCATAAACAGTAGTATTTGTCATGCCTGTATTCACTGCCGTCCAAAGCCCCCCATTGTTTGAAGACAGGAACACACCGCCACCAGTCCCTGCAAAAATCATACTCCCGCTTATGGCTAATGTCTGGACATCATTATTTGTTAAACCGGTATTCACCGCAGTCCACAGTTGTCCGCAGTTGGATGATAAATACACACCGCTACCCTCGGTTCCTGCAAATATGTTATTCCCCTTTATGGCTAATGTATAGACCCAGACATTGTTTGGTAAACCAGTACTCACTGCCGACCAAAGTCCTCCATTGTTTAACGACATAAACACACCGCCACCGTCAGTCCCTGCAAAAAGAGTGTCACCCTTCAGGGCTAATGAATAGACATTGGTATTTGTTAAGCCGGTATTTACAGTGTTCCAAACTTGTCCATTGTTTGACGACAAAAATACACCGCCATTGGTAGCTGCAAAAATGTTGCTGCCACTTTTGACCAATGACCAGACCACAATATTTGATAAACCTTTCGCAGTCCAGGTATTTCCATTGTTTAAAGACAAATACATGCCTTGACTATAGGTTCCTGCAAAAATCGTATCGCCTTTTATGGTTAACGAAGTAACACTACCACTATCAAGACTTGTTTGCTGCCACTGTGCATTTGCGATAATTGCCAGGCTTGTAAATGATAAAAAAAGTAATAATTTTTTCATAAATCCTCCTTATTTTTTGGTTAGTATTCTATTTTAATTTTTAGCACAAAATGATTAAGTATTGCTTGCTCCGCGCTGCGGAAGTTGACTGTCCGCCTTTTCCCACCCATTCGCCGTTTCTCCCTGTAGCCCATTCATTTTTTAATTTGTTTTTCTTTCTATCGAATTAATATGAGTCTGATCTATTAGGGGGCTAGAACACAATAAATTCGGGTCTGTAATCTTCGTCAACTTTCTTTTTACAAGAAAACAGACTCAGACAAATTAGGATCAAATATGTCTTGATAATTATTAATCTCATTTTTTATTTTTTGCATTAACGCTAAAGGTGTTAGCAGCAAGCTTTTATTTAAAATATTATAAAGACACAGCAAGTGTTAATATGTTATGACTATTAAACAAATTGGGGTTTTGAAATAACTATCATTATAAAAATATTTTAATACTTGTGATCCTGGTAAGTCAGTTTTTCACCTCCTGAAATATCAACCCGAAAGTGCCATCAGGGGCATTCTTAACGTCAGATCCATATGAGAGTTTTACATTGAATACTCCAGTTACATAATATTGATTCAGGCTTTGGCCGAACAGAGTAATACTTTTGTTAAATGTAACAGAAGTGAATTTTATATAATTGGTAGGGAAAGGGTTATTTGAGTCATAGCTTTCGTATGTATTGCCACTTATATCATATTGCAAATTAATATTTGTAGGACACCCTCCGCAACTTCCGATAGGTATTTTTTGCCCAATTAAAGATTGCAAGTCAGAACCTAAAACAGTATCTTGGGGCATAGAAAGATTGATACTAATGTCTGTTGCCAAGTCAAAAAATCCCGATGAAGTAAAAGCGTACCCACCACCTCCGGTATTTATTTGATTACTCGCACCGGTAATATTCTTTGAAACCCCATCTAGAGTGAAAGCAATAAACAATTGGTTTGTTGGTGTTGGTGTAGATGTAGATGTAGCATTGTTGTTGTCATCTTTCTTACAACTGTTGGCAAGAATTAATACAAATCCCATTACTATAAATGGGTAAATCCAAATTCTGTTTTTCTTTTTCATAATTTTCAAATTTAAAGTTTAATACTCATTTATTGTCTGTTTTTTCTTTTTTCCCAATGAACGCTAACATACTTGTTTCACTATTGCTGAAATTTTTACTTTATCAAAAGGCGTAATAGCTATAGGGATCGTCTTTGTATATTCCTTATTTCTAATAAAGCATATTCCCAATTATTTTGTAAATATAAAAAATAACTTTCAGCATTTGTTAGACAATTATTCATTAAAAACTCAAGACGCTTTAAATATTTATTTTTTGTGTTTCGTTAATTTAGCGGCAGCTTTCAAAGCCTTATATGCATTTATACTTCCGCCGGTTTTACAAAGTTTGCTGAAAGAAATTTCTGTTTTTGTACTAGAGTTTTTGGCGGGGTTTTTTACTTTCATTTTTGCATGTGATGTTACTGAATTTAAAAGTACATTTTTTAATTGCAAAGCCGTAATTTCAGGGTAGTACGACCACACGAGAGCTGCAACGCCTGATACAACAGGGCAGGAGAAACTGGTTCCATTGGCTTTAGCATATTTGTTTTCGGGATATAACGAAATAATATTTACACCCGGGGCAAAAAGATCGATGCTTTGACCATAGTTGGAAAAGTATGCTGCATAATCGTTATCCGGTTTTAAATTTGATGTGCCCACGTTGATCATTGTTTTTGCATAAGTCCCGTCATTAATTTTTTTTGAAGGATAATGTTCAATGGAATCATTGTTCATTCCATCGTTCCCTGCTGCATGGATGAGCAGTACATTATGATCTCCGGCATATTTGATCGCATCGTCAACAAATTTTTTTTGAGGCGAAAAGGCTTTCCCGAAACTCATATTAATAATATTCGCACCGTTATCAACAGCGTAACGGATAGCTAATGCAACATCTTTGTCGCGCTCATCTCCATCGGGAACAACTCTGAGCGCCATTATTTGCACATCTTCAGCGATACCGTTGATACCGATATTATTATTTCTGTCAGCCGCAATAATTCCTGCAACCAGGGTTCCGTGTTCCGACTGAGGACCTTTAACATTATTATTCCCATACTTAGTATCAGTGATATTTTCGGGATCATCGCCAACAATATCTCTCGGGTTATATTCAAGATTAAGGTATTTTTCAAGATACAAACTTGTGCGTTTTTTCATTGCAGCGATTGATTTTAGCGTAATCCCTTTTTTATAAAGCACCAGCAAATTTTTTTGCGATTTACTAATCTCTTCATTCGTTGAAGAAATCTTTTCAACTTCCTGTTGAGTGAAATTATCTTTTTTCAAGTACTCTTTAATTGTGTTCTCTGCTTCGTTCAGTTTTTTTTCTGATTTTTCAATATTATTTTTCTCTTCAGTATATTTTGCCAACTCTGCATCATATTTTGTTTTGCAGCTCAGGTATAGCTTATAATCATTTTGCTGTTCTGTAGGTACGGCATCGGTTGATTTTATATTTTTAAATAGAGGATACAGTTTTTTCAATATCCTTATGTATTCATAGTTTTCAGTGATAATGTTTTCTCCTTTTGAATTTCCAATAAAATTCCACCCGTAAACATCGTCAATATATCCGTTGTTATCATCGTCTTTGTTGTTCCCTGGTATTTCATTGGTGTTCTTCCATATTTTTCCTTTCAGGTCAATATGTGCTGTATCAACACCACCATCTATTACTGCAACAATGATCTTTTTCTTTGCTGTTTTACTTTTCAGTAATACATTATATGCTTTATCAATGGATACGCCTTCAACCTTATTTAGTTTTGGATCCATGTTGTACCAGTTAAGGTAGGTTTTATTTAGCGAATCGACAGTTGAAACTACCTGTGCGCTTAATTTGATGCTACATATTGCTGCAAGTGCAATGCAGAGGATATAAATTTGTAATTTCTTCATATTTATATTATTTTTCAGAGAGTTTTTATGTTTTGCTATGTAATATATAAAATACCTTTAGACTATTTTATATATACAATTTGGTATAAATGAATTTCAGTAAAAGTATAAAAAAATAAAAAATAAAAAGTTAAACAGTAAAATCGATTAAGTATTATTTTGATGTGCTGGAAATATTTTATAATATGTAAGTTCAAACTGATTTCAGAATATAAATATAACACGAACTCCGTAGGAGTTGAATATAAATAATCTGCATATTCAACCCTTTTAGGGTTATTTGGCTTATTTCATTACAACCCTCAATTTTATTGAGGGTTATTTAACCTGCCTTGCCGGCAGGCAGGTTAAATCTCTTCGAGATTTTAAATCTTATGAAATATGGTTGAACTTGCTTTTTTTTATCAGTGCCTCAAAAAAAGAAAACACATTTTTTTATTGCTTTTTATAGCAAATAAGTTGTATATTTGTTTCGATAAATGTACAGATAATGCAAACAAAATATATACATATTAGCGCTGTTTCCGAAATTTATTACCTTTGTCCTCTGCAAACACGCGTGGCTGTACACACACACACACACACACACACACACACACACACAATTTAGTCTTAAACAATCCTTATTTTTTATTTTTTTCATTTTTTTAAGCCTTCGGTTGTTTTACCTGCCCGACTAAGTCATTCAGGCGGGCTGGCTTTATGCATTATATTACGAAAACAAAGTTTCAAGCATATTATCCGGAACGTTTTTTAAGGAACAAGTTAAAAATAATGTAGAACGCAGATAACACAGATGATTATGATAAAATTTGATTTTTCAGCCTGCAAGCAGGCTGATCTGTGAAAATCATAAAACCAGCGTCATCCATGCCTGCCGGTATGCA
>CAINEZ010000018.1 GCA_903847905.1 uncultured Bacteroidota bacterium | reverse complement strand
CCAACCATCCATGCGTGTAAACCTTGATCCATATTTTTTTTGTATTGAAAATTTTTGTAATTTTGTTGGTGAATTTAAACGCGTATAACTCACAAAGGAATAGAGCAAGTTTAAAAGCCCTTTAGATAATTAGAACTAAAGCAGCCATATTAAAGTTAAAATACTGATTATTAATTATTCAAAATGCAAAAAAAATAAATAACATCAAAAAGAAAATAAATAACACAAAAAGAAAGCCATGAAAAAACTATTAACAGCAATAATATTTCTTACTGTTCTTTCATTAGCCAGTTGCAAAAAAGAAGTAGCTATTACACAAAATAGAAATAGCAACCTGATACAAAATTCAAGTTTTGAAAATAACGGACAACAAAGTTTTCAAGATTGGACAGGCAGTGGTTACTCCTTAGTAAATGATGTTCCAACAAATGGCGGGCAATGGGCATTACAATTAGAACCAGAATGGTTCCCAGGAGAAGGCTACGCTGAAACATTTATTACAGGTTATGTTGGATATAATACTTTCATTTTGAATTGCGACACAAAAACAATTAATTGGACCGGACACATTAAATTAAGAAAAAAAGATATAAACGGAACGGTTACCGATTTACAAAACATAACGTTTAATAATTCATCCTGGAATACCATTTCAATTACAACGAGTGTGCTATTGCAACAAACAGACGAATTCATAGTTCATCTTTCTGCTGGTGGAACAGAAGTCGCAACAGGGAAGGTGCTTTTTGACAACGTGAATTTACAACTACAATGAAAAGAACAACAGCAGCTAACATAAGAATTATTAAATTTAGAAAAAGGTGCAAAATCGCCAATTTAAAGCGTCTGCGAACAGCCCCTTGTTTTAATTTTTAAAATATTTTAAATGTTATGCGTCGTTTTAAAATAAGACTATGAAATTTTTGAAAAATATTTTAATTATTTTGAGTGTAGGTATTTTAGTTTCTGCAACAGGAGACTCCATAAAAATTAAAGCAAAAAATGTCACCAAAATTGAACTAGTCTTGCCTGTACAAATGCTAAATTTACCAATTAGCGCTGACAATATCAACGGTAAGACTTTTATACTCGACAAAACTAATCACCAAGACTTTATAAAGGATTTTAATAATCAAGGTAAAGAGGCGAAAATGTATAAGTCGTGTGCTGTAATAAAAATATATATGAAAGATGGCACTATAAAAGTATTCTATGGTGACGGGTGGTCTTTCATGGACATTTCCAATAATAAAATGACAAGATCATTCATGTTTAATGAAAATATTATTCGGAAATATTGGGGATTTGAATCGGACAAATTGTGTAAGAAATAAGCTGAATGACTCTGTTGGGCTAAGGTTTCAACCTCAGTCCAATCAATTCGTTTATGCTAAATCTATTAAAGAATAAAAAGTTGCCATTAAACGATTTAGCCATATTACAATGTAACGATTCACTTAATAAACCCTATCTAATCGGACTCGTATTCCGAGTAATGAATGAAAAAAAACAATAAGCCATAAAAAAGCATCAAATGGATAAAAAATTTCAAGACTTTGAAGATTCGATTAAAGGAAAGCATTCGTTTCGGTTTACTCCAAAATATCAGGAAAGTTTTTCTGTGCACTTAAAGTCAAGAATTTTTGTAGAAATAGCAATAAAAACCATCGAGGCTTTAGATTGGGATTTGGTGTATCAGGACGACAAACAGCTTGAAGCAAAACGAAAAGGCGATTTCAGAGGTTGGTCTCATGGCATTACAATTAAAATAGATGCCTTCGGAAAAGTTGATGTGAAAAGTGTTTCATTAGGCAATGAAATGTGGGATATGGGGAGTAATTCCAAAAGAGTCAAACTATTCATTTACGCATTTAACGAATCGCTTAAAACATTTGACGAATCGCAATTATCCGAAATGGAAAAGGAAGTCGAGAAAAAAGACAACTGGGATGATTATAAAATACCTGAAAGTTTACCACCTCCAAAAAAATATAGCAAACCGAATATCTTTATACCTATAATTGGTATCAGTTTGATGTCCGTATTATTAGCATACATTATAGCCTTGCTGTCGCTTGTGGGACTCTACGTTATTGGTCTTTTTGAGGTAGGAGTAGGCATTATACTGGGATACTCATTTAAGTTTTTAATGAAATTAGGCAATTATACGGATTGGAAAAAGATCAATTACGTACTCATAGTTTCCATACTTATGGTTTATATACTTAACCAGTTCTTCCAATATCAATTGATACTTTCAAGGAATAACTTTGAGCCTATTGGATTTTTGGCATTTATGAAATTGAAATTAGACCACGGATTGATACATAAAAGTTCAAATTTTGGTTCCATCGGGCTCATCATTTCATGGATAGTGCAACTTGGATTGACGTATTTAATTGGATACTTGAGAACCATGTCAGCCTTATTAAAGATTAAAATAAAAAGCGTACCCATTGAAGTGGTAGATTTTGTCATGTACCATTCCATTAAGGGGAAAAAAGAAATATCCCTTCGGCAAGAGCTTTCAAATATGGGATGGAAAACCGAATTAGAACAAAACATGGTCTTTGATGCCCTTGACGCCATTTATAAGGGTCTTCAAATGAATAGAAATGTATAATGCTCCATCTAAGCGAAGACTAAAAAAACACTTTATCCGACTAATGTTCCACCTAAGTCAATAGTATCAGTTAGGGCTTGTATTGGGATGTTTTGAATTTGAGAATCAATCTGGTTATTTAACTTCATTAAATTCCAACATTTATGGACTTGTCATGTATTATGTGTGAATGATGTAAGTTATTTCCAAAATTATGTAATACCCCTTCCAATAAACAGAATTAATTTTGCAGATTGAAAATAATTT
Source organism: uncultured Bacteroidota bacterium (assembly GCA_903847905.1). Classification (GTDB taxonomy): domain Bacteria; phylum Bacteroidota; class Bacteroidia; order Bacteroidales; family CG2-30-32-10; genus CAINEZ01. The sequence goes on along the minus strand of CAINEZ010000018.1, from coordinate 3,888 downwards.
CCTACTGTATAGTTAGGTGCAGAATTTTACTTTATTTAGAAATGGAAACTATTATCAACATTAGATTAAAAAAAAACAGCACTTTCACATGAATTTGAAAGTGCTGATTTTTATAGGATGGCTGTATATTCGGAACCAAAAATTAAGAGTATTATGAATAAAGAAATTAAAAAACAATTTATAGCTAACAGTTCTCAAAATCAAAGCGAGCCTCCATGGGCAAAATATCGATCAGAAATGCTTAAATCATTTCCATCTCCATATAGTGGGGCGAATGATTCTCTGGCAGATGGCATACATGAAGCTATTCGAGAACTCGACAATTTAAAACCTGATAAAGTTGGAGCTCCTGCATTTCTGGGAAAGAATTCAGCACTTACAATTGATTTCGAGAATGTAAAAGCGTCATCCTTAAACCCTCAAATGAGTAGTTCGGGGCAGGTTATCAAAGAAGTAATCAAATTGTTTGAAGGCATGCCAAACTGGGGACATCCCCTAACCATGAATAATGTAAATCCTCAGGCAAATACCGCTGCTATTGTATCTGCTATATTAACTGAAATATTTGCACCAAATATTCTTGAAGGGGAAGCTTGCTGGAATATTCATCAGGCAGAGTTAGAATCCGGTGGAATATTGGCAGACCTAGCCGGATGGGAACCGAAGAAATCGGGCTGTGTATATACTTACGGTGGATCGGGCTGTTGGACGTATCATTTAAAATATGCGCTAACTCGCGTTCTTCCCGATTCACGATATAAAGGAATACGTACTGATGCAAAAGTTATTTGTTCTCAACAAGCACATTACACCATGCTTAATAGTTCGGACTGGACAGGTCTGGGCATGGATAATATAATTCGCATACGCACAGATGTTGAAACAAATGCCATGGACACGAATCATTTGGAAGAAGTATTACGGGATTGTCATGCAAAAAAAATTCCAATAGCATCTATAGTTTGTACAATGGCAACAACCGATGCAAATGCATTTGATCCCGTAGAAGATGTACGAAAGTTAATGGATAAATATCCCAATCCGGAAGGTTATGGTAAAGCTTTACTTTATTGTGATTCAGTTATAGGATGGGCTTGGATGACGTTTAAAAATTATAATTTCAAAACGAATCCACTAGGTTTTTCAAATGCTGTATTACCCTATATTGACAAGAATTATAATGCTATCAAAGGAATTTTTTATGCAGATGCCTTCGGTGTAGATTTCCATAAAACAGGTTTTTCACCCTACATAAGTAGTGTTTTTGTATATAAAAATGCAGAAGAGTTCGAATCATTACTTTCACGCGGAGTTCAAGCTTATTTACAAGCACGTTCCCCCTATAATCCGATGAATTATACTTTAGAAGTTTCAAGAACAGCAACAGGTTCTATGGCAGGTTGGGCAACACTAAAATTTTTCGGTTATGAAGGGTTTCAGTCTGTTTTAGGTGGCATACTTGAGAATAAAGTTTATTTAAAGAATCAAATACAAAAGAATAGTGAAATGGTTTGTGTAAACCCTTCTGATTATGGATTAGTAACACTTTTAAGAATATATCCTAAAGGGACTGATGCACATTTACAATTTGATAATGAACTAAAAGATTCTTCTCATAGAGATAACTTAATTAAAAATAATAAACTCACACATGCTATCGGAGAAAAATTATTCGAATGGTATCGTTCTAGTAAAATAATTAATGAGCATTGTACTCCTTATCTTAGTTTTAGTACCGGCTTTCGCGCTACAGAATATAATAGAGACATGGAAGATAGCGAAGCAGTAATCTATGCTATTAAAATGTTTCCAATGAATGTATATATAACTCCTGAAGTCATGGACCATGTTCTGCAATGCATAGTTGCTGCCAGAGATGAGGTGATGCTCCACAATAACTTGTAAAAATAACATGAATAAAGTTATGTTATGATGAGATTTTTAACTGCTTGAGTAATTTTGTATATTTGATGTAACTGTGTATTTAGAATGTGTGAATAGTGTAAGTTATTTCCAAAATTATGTAATACCCCCTCCAATAAACAGGGCTAATTTTGCAGCGTGAAATAATTTCACACTGTACCGCCAGATGCGGAATTTTAATTTATATAGAAATGAAAACTATTATTGAAAATCACAAAAAAGCAGCTACACACTTAGAAGAAGCCGCAAAATGTCATCTTGAAGCTGCCAAGTATCACGAAGCAGGGAACCATGATAAAGCGCATCAAAGTACAATAAAAGCACAAGGTCATACGACTCATGCTTGTGACGCTCAGAAAGAGATTCAAAAACAACATGCAAGTACTAAATAATTTATTTTGCTGAGCAAGAATCAATCTTAAATTTTAAAAAGCACATGCTATTTCAAATAGAAGTGCTTTTTAAAATTTTTCAATATAATCAAATTATATTTCTTAGATTTTAAACCTAAATACATTTTATCATGACAAAAACATTAAAAGGAACCACAACGGAACAAAATTTATTAAAAGCTTTTGCAGGTGAATCACAAGCACGAAATCGCTATGAATTCTTTGCAGGGATAGCCAAAAAAGAAGGCTACGAACAAATAGCAGCTATTTTTATGGAAACTTCAAATAATGAGAAGGAACATGCAAAACGTTATTTTAAATTCTTAGAAGGAGGAATAATAGAGATTACAGCAATGTATCCGGCGGGAATCATAGGAACAACTATGGAAAATTTAAAAGCTGCTGCTGAAGGAGAACACGAAGAATGGTCTAATTTATATCCTCATTTTGCTGAAATTGCAAAAAAAGAAGGATTCTCCGAAGTGGCTACTGCTTTTCTGATGATTACCAAAGTTGAAGCTGAACACGAACGTAGGTATTTGAAGCTTTTACAAAATTTATCAGAAGATAAAGTATTTATTAAGGATGGCAAAGTGTGGTGGAAATGCTTAAATTGTGGTTATATCTATGAGTCTATAAAAGCCTTGGAAATTTGTCCTGCTTGTTTACATCCTAAATCATACATGCAACTAAAAGAAGAAAATTATTAAACTTAATTTAAGTCAATTTTTATCCGAAAAAATAATATTATGAAACAACATATTGTAAAAATAACGTCAATTAAACATGTTACCCATGATGTACTGCAAATTGTAACTGAAAAGCCTCAAAAGTACAACTTTAAACCTGGACAAGCCACCGAAGTTTCTATAAACAAAGAAGGATGGGCTGATGAAATTAAACCATTTACTTTTACCAGCCTCCCTACAGATGATTATCTTGAGTTTACTATCAAAACTTATCCTTCACATAAGAGTGTTACGAATGAGCTTTTGCAACTAAAAAAGAATGATTGCTTGATTCTACACGATGTTTTTGGAGCAATAAGTTATAAAGCCGAGGGCTTATTTATTGCAGGAGGTGCAGGAGTTACGCCTTACATTTCGATATTCAGATATCTTCAATCAAAAAATAAAATCGGAAGCAACAAGCTTATATTTGCCAATAAAACGAGAGAGGATATTATAAACGAAGCAGAATTTAAGAAACTCTTAGGGGCTAATTTCATCAACATTTTATCAGATGAAAAAGTTGAAAAATATGCTTACGGGCAGATTACTGAAGATTTCCTTAAACCCTATATAACCGATCTCACTAAAAATGTTTATATCTGCGGACCACCACCGATGATGGAGGCTATTGAAAAGTTTTTATCCAATTTACACATTGATAAAAGCATAATTATTAAAGAAGAATTTTAAACATATAATTTAATATTTATAACAATGGAAAAATTAATTACTAAAGGAAAAGAAGGAACGGTAAGAGCCGAATATATTGAAGTAGAACCCAATGTTCGTCTGCATATTACTGATGCAGGTGAAGGCAGACCTATCGTACTACTACATGGCTG
>CAINEZ010000017.1 GCA_903847905.1 uncultured Bacteroidota bacterium | reverse complement strand
CTTTCTTTTTATTATTCAATCCCTGTCGTAATGCTTAACTACAGGAAATTCTTCAGGATTGCTTTTCTATATGTTTATTATTGCCGCGCACTTCGTGCACGGTTATTCACATTTGACCCTTCGGGTCAGTATGCTGTGCATTTTGTACAAAGTTAATAGCGGTTTATAATTCACTGTCCACAAAAAAAAGATGAGTTATTCCAAATTATTAATTCTTTCCATATTCCTATTTGTATTCAATGCTGTTATTCGGGTCAATTTGTATATAAAATGATGTTTTCTTTTTAAATGGCTTGCTGTAATTTATATTTCCTTCTTTGTCTGTTAACTTTGTCCCTTTATAATGTCGGTAATCCATTTCCTTTATGGAAGTCAGATAAAATTCATTGTCAATGTAAAAAAAGCTTGTAGCATTTTCTGTAAAAGAAAATGCAAGATAGTTTCTGAATTTTAATGGAGTATTTGAGTAGTTAAAATTTTCTTCATAAACCGTTGTTGTTTTTTTTGGCTTATCGTTTCGGGGAACAATCGTTTTTGTAGCTGTCTTAGGGTTTATTTTGTAATAGTCAACAGGCATTAAATAGAATTTTGAAAGAGAGCAAAAGGATTTAGGTGGTATGAAAGTTATTCTCTCTTGTTTAACAGTTGTTGATGCTGATGCTTGAACGCCTTCGTTTATTGTAAAGCCAGGTTTAATCAAAGGTCCATTGTAGTAATAAGCTCCATAATAGCTTACAAGAGTTGTTTGCTGTTCGTCAACCCAATAATTTAACTTATTACTGTTGTAAATGAAAGAAGAATTTTTCCAATCAATATAAATGGGCTTGTCAAGTTTATTGTAAACTGAAAAAGACATTACCCCTTTACTCTCCCAAAATTCGTATGTTAATTTAATACTGTCGGTTTCAAACACCCAAAAACTATCTATCAATTTTGTATTAGTAGTTGAAGTATCGAAAATTTGAATAAACTGTTTTGAACAGCCTGAAAATAAAGCTAAAGTTAAAGCTAGATAAAATAGTTTTTTCATATTTATGTTTTTTTTTATTTCAAACAAACTTTGAACGTATAACTTTTAAACTTTGAACTATTAATTTTTCTCCCTTTTCCCGTTTCACCCCATTCGCCATGTCTCCCATTAGCTCCCTCGCACATTCGTTATCCAACATTGAACTTTCTAACTTTCAACTTTGAACTATTCCTTTTTTCCTCTATCGTTTGTTTTTCGACTGATTACTGATTACCGCCTACCGATTACCCTTGTTAACTTATGCCTTGTAACTTGTCTACTTTTTACTTCTTCATCAAAGCCTCAATCTCTTCCACTTCCACAGGAAAACCAGCCATCAAATCAATATTACCTTTTTCTGTTATCAAAATATCGTTCTCTATTCTTATGCCGATACCTTCTTCCATAATATAAATTCCGGGTTCGCACGAAAAGATCATTCCTGGTTTTATTATGTCCTGTCTTGTTCCAACATCATGAACATCAAGTCCGATATAATGCGAAGTGTTATGCATATAATATTTGAGATACATAGGTTTTGCAGCATCCTGTTTTTTCACATCTTCTTCTGTATAAAGTCCTAGTTTAATTAGTTCTTTATCCATAACCTTGCAAACCTCTGCATGATATGCGTCAATGGTTGTACCGGGAACAAGCATCTTTATTGCAGCTTTCATAACACGCAAGCATGCATTATAAACTTCTTTCTGCCGCGGTGAAAACTTGCCGTTTACAGGAATTGTGCGGCTAAGGTCGGCAGCGTAATTGGCATATTCAGCGCCAAAGTCAAGTAGCATAAGGTCGCCGTCTTTACATTCTTTATTGTTTTCAATGTAATGCAGCACACATGCGCCTTTGCCAGAAGCAACAATAGGATAATAAGCATGACCATTTGCGCGATTACTGATAAATTCATGAGTTATTTCGGCTTCCACTTCGTATTCCATAATTCCAGGCTTTGTAAAGCGAAGTAATCTTCTGAAAGCTTTTTCGGTAACGCTGATAGCTTCTTTTATCAAATCAATTTCTATTGATGATTTTATCATGCGTAGTTTACTAACAATTGGCGCAGAGCGTTCGTATTTATGTGCAGGAAATTTTTTTATTAAATCTTCATTGAAACGAATATCGCGGTAAGGAACAGGATTTGAGTATTTCGGATTTTCATTGGCATTCAGATAAACATATTCGCACGAAGCCATCACCTCTTTTAAAGCTGTTTCAAAACTATCGAGCCAGTAAACATTTTTTATTCCCGAAACAGCCGTTGCTTCTTCCTTTGAATATTTTTTTCCATACCAGACCGCAATATGGTCGTTGGTTTCTTCAAGGAATAATGCTTCACGGTATTTTTCAAGTGGACAGTCAGGAAAAAGAAACAAAATGCTTTTTGCCTGATCAATTCCTGTGAGGTAGAAAAAATCGGAATTTTGCCTGAAAGGGAAGTCCTGATCGCCATTGCGTGGCATCTCGTCACTGGAGTTAAAGATTGCTAATGAGTTTAGCTTTAATTCTTTTCTGAAATTCGCTCTGTTCAATACAAACAGGTCTTTATTGATTGGTAAATATTTCATGTTTTTTAATTTGGTTAGATAAAGGTAAAAAATAAATTTAGATTATTCTTTGTTTTATTAGTTTTCAAAATATAATTTTGCTCGTGAAATAAAAATCAATGTTTTATTTGTTAATAGTTGCACAAATAAACAATTTATTTTGAAATTTTCAAATAATTTAATTCTGTTAAATACTTTACTGAAATGAACTCTACTTTTTTAAAATTTTCCTCGATTACTAAAAAAATTGTGATGGCATGTGTGGGATTATTTCTTGCGATTTTCCTGCTTCTTCACCTGAGTATTAATCTTACTTTATTGCGCGGCGATAATGGCGGCTGGTATAATGACGCTTCCAATTTCATGGCAACAAACTACATTATTAAAATATTTGAAATTGTTTTGTTTGGAGGTTTTATAATCCATATATTTTATGGAATAATTCTCACGTTGAAGAACTGGGCTTCTCGTCCTGTCGGGTATTACAAATCCAACAAATCAAAAACATCTTTTTTCTCAAAATACATGATATGGACAGGCTTGATAATTTTTACTTTTCTTGCCATACATTTTATGAATTTTTATTTTGTAAAGCTAGGCATAGTGCCTGTTCCAGAAGGCGCTTCCGACAGACATGATTTTTATCACATGGTTATTAATTTATTTGCATCGCCTGTGTATTCTATAATTTATATTATACTGATGTTATTATTAGGATTTCATTTATACCATGCATTTCAGTCGGCTTTCCAAACACTCGGATTAAATCATAATAAATATAATTGTACAATAAAAACCATATCGCTTATTTATGCGCTTATTATCAGTATTGGTTTTTCAATAATTCCGGTTTATTTTTTATTTTGTTTTTAACATGAACTATCCTGAAGAATATAAAACAGATATTGATAAAGCTATATCCATTTTAAAAGCGGCTGGTTGTTCTGAAATATACCTTTTCGGTAGTTTAGCGTCAGGAGAGTCAAACCCGGATTCAGATATTGATTTGGCAGTAAAAGGAATTAAAAAGGGTGATTTTTTTCGTGTTATGGGAAAACTTATAGCATCACTAAATTGTAAAATAGATTTAGTAGATATGGATAAAAGTAAAGCCTTTGTAAAACATATTTTTCATTCAAAAAACATCCTTCGTCTTGCATAAAGCTCATATTGAAAATATAAAGTTTCAGATTCAGGAGATTGATAAACTTCTGAAACATTATGCTGGTTTATTGGATAAAAATGAAATACCTGATGCTGTTGAATTGGCTGCTTTGGCTGGAGTGTTACATTCATTTTATAACGGACTTGAGAGAATTTTTATAGAATATCTGAAAAAAGAAAATGTGATGATTCCAACGGGAAAGAATTGGCATAAATCACTTATAGATTGTCTGTTTTTACCAAATGAATATGGGAAATTATTATTACCTTTAACTTATAAAGAAATAATTACAGAGTACCTTTCGTTTAGACACTTTTACAGGCATTCGTATTCATTTTATTTGAACTGGGAAGACATGAAACATTTAAGTATTGAATTAAAAAGTAACTGGAAAAATATTAAACATTATTTGAATAATAAGTAAGGTATAATTATGACAACACTAAACTCTAAAGTACCCGAAGGACCTATTGAACAAAAGTGGTCAAATTACAAATCGCATGGTAAACTTGTAAACCCTGCCAATAAAAGAAAACTAGATATATTAGTTGTAGGCACTGGTCTTGCCGGAGCTTCGGCTGCCGCATCATTAGGTGAACTGGGTTACAATGTAAAAATATTCTGTTACCAGGACAGTCCGCGCCGCGCACATAGCATAGCTGCACAAGGAGGCATAAATGCTGCTAAGAACTACCAGAATGACGGCGACAGTGTTTATCGTTTATTTTATGATACCGTTAAAGGAGGTGATTATCGCGCAAGAGAAGCTAACGTTTACAGGCTTGCCGAAGTGAGTAACGCCATAATAGACCAATGCGTGGCTCAGGGTGTTCCTTTTGCCCGTGAATATGGCGGTTTACTTGATAACCGTTCATTCGGAGGAGCGCAGGTTTCGCGTACTTTTTTTGCAAGAGGGCAAACAGGACAACAATTATTGCTCGGTGCATATAGCGCATTGAGCCGCCAGATTGCAAAAGGCACGGTAAAACTATACAACAGGCGCGATATGCTTGATGTGGTTCTTGTTGATGGTAAAGCGCGCGGAATCATAGTAAGAAATTTAGTTACCGGCGAAATTGAAAAATATTTTGGTCATGCTGTAGTGCTTTGTACAGGCGGGTATGGCAATACATATTATCTTTCAACGAATGCGATGGGTTCTAATGCAACCCCGATTTGGAAAGCTTATAAAAAAGGCGCTTTCTTTGGAAATCCATGTTTCACACAAATTCACCCGACTTGTATTCCTGTTCATGGAGATTACCAGTCGAAACTTACATTGATGAGTGAAAGCTTACGAAATGATGGAAGAATTTGGGTGCCTAAGAAAAAAGAAGATGCCGAAAAACTTCGCAATAAACAAATGAAAGCAAATGATATTCCTGAAGAAGACCGCGATTATTATCTTGAAAGAAGATATCCTGCTTTTGGAAACCTTGTGCCGCGTGATGTTGCTTCGCGCGCAGCAAAAGAACGCTGCGATGCAGGTTATGGTGTAGGTTCAGGGTTTGCTGTTTATCTTGATTTTGCAGAATCAATAAAACGCTTAGGTCGCGAAACTATAGAAGCAAGATATGGCAACCTTTTCCAGATGTATGAAAAAATAGTTGATGAAAACGGTTACGAAAATCCAATGATGATTTATCCGGCAGTACACTATGTTATGGGTGGTTTGTGGGTTGATTATAATCTCATGACCACGGTTCCCGGGCTTTATGCTCTTGGCGAATGTAATTTTTCAGATCATGGCGCTAACAGACTTGGTGCTTCAGCCCTGATGCAGGGTTTAGCTGACGGATATTTCGTTTTACCTTATACTATTGCCGATTATCTTGCAGATGAAATTCATACTAAGAGAATTCCTACTGATTCCAAAGAATTCAATGAAACAGAAAAAGAAGTAAAAGATAATATTGAAAATTTGAAATCAATAAATGGTAAGCAGTCGGTAGATACATTCCACAAAAAACTTGGAAAGATAATGTGGGAATATTGCGGAATGGGAAGGAATGAAGCTGGTTTAAAAAAAGCTCTTGAACTTATTCCCGAACTGAGAAAAGACTTCTGGAAAGATGTGAAAATTCCAGGAGGAACTGATGAGTTTAATCCCGAAATTGAAAAAGCAGGACGTGTGGCCGATTTCCTTGAGTTAGGAGAACTTATAGTACGTGATGCGCTTAACAGGAAAGAATCTTGCGGCGGTCATTTCCGCGAAGAAATGCAGACCGAAGAAGGTGAAGCAAAACGCGATGACGAAAATTTCGCTTATGTCGCTGCATGGGAATTTAATGGGTTGAATGCAGAACCTGTTCTTCACAAGGAACAACTTGAATTTAAAGATATAAAAATTGCTCAAAGGAATTATAAATAGTAACTGCCAATAATGTCAATATAAAACGTCATTGCGAGGAGGTACGACGAAGCAATCTATTGACAAACAATGATTAGATTGCTTCACTACGTTCGCAATGACGACATTGTAGATAAATACTAATAGATAAAAGTTAAAATAGTTAAAATCTAAAATAATGGATCTTACATTAAAAATCTGGAGGCAAAAAGATGCCAAATCAAAAGGTAAATTTGTAACCTATCAGATAAGCGGAATATCGCCTGATTGCTCATTTCTTGAAATGCTTGACCAACTTAACGAAAAAATTATAAGTGAAAACAGCGATCCTGTTGATTTCGCAAAATGTCCTGTTTCCTTCGACCACGATTGTCGCGAAGGCATTTGCGGTATGTGCGGGTTGTTTATTAATGGGCGTCCTCACGGTCCTGACGAAGCGATCACCACCTGCCAGTTGCACATGCGCAAGTTCAAAGATAAAGATACCATTGTTATTGAGCCATGGCGTTCCAAAGCATTTCCGCTGATAAAAGATCTTCTTGTTGATCGTTCTGCTTTTGATAAAATAATTCAGGCTGGAGGCTATGTTTCAGTTAATACTGGCGGCGTTCCTGATGCAAATTCCATTTTAATAAGCAAACATAATGCTGAACTTGCTATGGACGCAGCAGCCTGTATAGGTTGCGGCGCATGCGTTGCAGCATGTTATAATGCATCAGCCATGTTGTTTGTTTCCGCTAAAATTTCTCAGCTTGCTTTACTCCCACAGGGAAAAGTTGAAGCCAAAGAACGCGTTCAGAAAATGGTTAAGGTTATGGATAAACTCGGATTCGGCAATTGTTCCAACACTTATGCCTGCGAAGCAGAATGCCCGAAGCTTGTTAACCGTTCTAACATTGCGCGCATGAACCGCGAATTTTTGTCTGCAAAGATATGTTCCGAAAAAGAAACACAGCAAATAGCCGGAGTATAATAATGAAAGCCTGTCCTGATACTTATCAGAATTTTTACTTACTTTTGATTTCCCGAAAAAAAGGAAAATGCTTTTTAAAAATATCATAGGTCAGGATCAAATCAAAAAACATCTTATCCATTCTGTAAAGGAAAACAGGATAAGCCATGCTCAATTATTTTTAGGGCAGGAAGGCGTTGGCAAATTGGCTCTTGCTATTGCTTATGCCCAGTATATTTGCTGCGAGAATAAAAAAGATGATGATTCCTGCGGAGTATGCAAGTCCTGTGTGAAATTCGAAAAACTTGCACATCCTGATTTGCATTTTTTGTACCCTTTTTCAGCCACCAAAGAAAAACCTGTTAGCGCCAGCCACCTTGCCGAATGGAGAAATCTGCTGATAGAAAATAAATGTTATGTGTCGCTATCCGAATGGTATCAGGCTATTGGCATGGAATCCAAACAGGGTATTATAAATGCAAGCGATTGTAACGAAGTGATTAAAACCCTTTCGCTTAAGTCTTATGAGTCGGAATATAAAATCATGGTCATCTGGATGATCGAAAAACTATTTCATTCAGCTGCTCCTAAACTGCTTAAAATATTAGAAGAGCCACCTGACAAAACTCTTTTCCTGCTGATATGCGAGAACCACGAACAGGTTATAAGCACTATCCTTTCCAGGGCGCAGATCATCAAGATACCCCATATATCCGATAAAGAACTTATGCATGCTTTGATTAATGAATATGAAATTGTTCCAAAAAGAGCAAACGAAATTATCCGTTTAGCCGAAGGGAATTACATCGAAGCATCTTTACTTGCCGCAGATTCTTTCGAAGATACAAATTTTGAATTACTAAGGGAGTGGATGAGGTTGTGTTATAAAGATGCTGTAATTGAATTAATAGGATGGGTAGATAAATTTTCTAAAGCAGGAAGAGAAAAACAAAAAGGTTTCCTTCTTAATTCTATCAGGATTTTCAGGGAATGTATATTAGTTAGCACAGAAAAATCAGAATTGATAAAATCAGATGGGGAAGAATTAAAATTTGCCAGAGATTTTTCTCCGTTCATTAATGTTCATAATTCAATCCGCATAATACAGGAATTTGATGATGCCATATTTCATATCGAACGCAATGCTAACCCAAAGATACTGTTCCTTGACCTTTCCTTTAAGATGACAGAAATGATTAAAATTAAGGCTTGATCTTGTAAAATTATTAAATTTGCATCTTAATTATTTACCAATAAATACAAAAAGAGGTATAAAGGAATATAGGTATAAAGGGAATATGGCCAACATCATTACTATTTGTATATGCCCTATACCTTTATAAATTATACCTTTCAAAATATAATATCAACCTGAATATATTATTATGGGCAGCATTGGACATTTATCGAGAGGATGTATCAGTTTTCCAAAACCAAATCACAGGAATGAAACTGTTTATAAACATGGCTGTAACAAGCTTGATGTTTCTGACTGGTTGAAGGATATTCCTACGCCTGATCAATTAAAAAACTTAGGTTGTGTTGAAATACGATTTAAAAACAGCAGAAAAGATTTCTTTAGGCTTAGCCCCGGCCTCGAAGTGAAGATTGGCGATATAGTCGCCGTAGAAGCATCTCCGGGTCACGACATCGGAATAGTTACTCTTACGGGCGATCTTGTATGGTACCAGATGAAAAAGAAAAAAGTAAATCCCAATTCAGTTGAATTAAAAAAAGTTTATCGTAAAACCAAATCTACCGATATTGAGAAATGGGTATCTGCGATTGAACAGGAACAATCAACGATGTTTAAGGCAAGAAAACTTGCATCTGAACTCAATCTTGAAATGAAGATAAGCGATGTTGAATATCAGGGCGATAAAACAAAAGCAATATTTTACTACACTGCCGACGAACGCGTGGATTTCAGGGAACTTATAAAAATAATGGCCGAAGAATTCATGATAAGGGTTGAAATGCGTCAGATAGGCGTAAGGCAGGAATCGAGCCGGCTTGGCGGGATTGGATCATGCGGAAGAGAATTGTGCTGCTCTACATGGCTTACCCAGTTTAAATCGGTTTCAACAAATTCTGCACGGATACAGCAGTTATCACTTAATCCGCAGAAACTTGCAGGGCAATGTAGCAAGTTGAAATGCTGCCTTAATTATGAATTCGATACTTACCTTGATGCCATTAAAGACTTCCCTGACAGCGAAAAAATTCTTAAAACAAAAGAAGGTGATGCAAAACACCAGAAAACTGATATATTTCGTGGGATCATGTGGTATTCTTATGTTTCCAATCCCGAATATTTTATTCCGGTTTCAGTAGAAAAAGTTAAAGAAATAATTGAAAAAAATTCAAAAAATATTATACCCGACCAACTTGATGAACTTAAGTTGAAAGAAGAAGAAAAGAAAATTGATTTTGAAAATGTGGTGGGTCAGGATGATATTACAAGATTTGATGATGCCAAAAAATGAACATGCAGGGAAAAATAACATATTTTTTTACTTTATCATTTTTCACATTGATGATTGTTTCCTGTGATCCAAACCGTGTTTATGATGAATTTAAAGATATTAAAAACGGCACGTGGTACAGAAAAGAAAATGTAAAATTTGATGTTCAGATCAACGATACAGTTTCATATCACAAAGTTTTTATCAATACAAGAAATAGCGGAGATTATAAATTCAGCAATCTTTACCTTTTCATAAATACGATATATCCCGACAGAAAAATTTCACGCGATACTGTTGATTGTTTGCTTGCAGACGATGAAGGTAAATGGCTGGGGAAAGGTCTTGGTGATCTAAAGGACTGCCGGTACCTATTGAAGAAAGGAGTTCGCTTCCATCAGCAGGGAATATATACTTTCGAGATTGAACAAGCCATGCGTATTGACAAACTTGAAGGAATTGAAAGTATTGGCATCCGAATTGAAAAAATGGAATAAATTTATTATATGTTTTTTATAAGCAAGGAAGATGGAAGGTAAACAGGATTTTAGAAAATACTTAAAAAAATTCTGGATTATTTACGGAATTTCTGTTTTTATAATACTCTTGCTTTTCATTTTTACTTCATTCGGGTGGTTGGGATATATGCCCACATTTGAAGAGTTGGAAAACCCTAAAAGCAATCTCGCATCAGAGGTTTATTCTGCCGATCAGGTACTTCTTGGCAAATATTATATTGAAAATAGAACGATAAGTCATTTCAGTGAATTGTCGCCTGCTCTTGTAAATGCGCTTATTGCTACCGAAGATGCTCGGTTTACTAAACATTCAGGAATAGATTTCCGCAGTATTTTCAGGGTAATATTTAAAAATTTGCTTGGTGGAGACCGTGGTGCAGGAGGAGGAAGCACCATTACTCAGCAGCTTGCAAAGAACCTTTTTCCCCGGCAGGAAAATGCAGGTTTTTTTGCCACTGTCTTTAGAAAATTTAAAGAATGGATCATTGCCATTAAATTGGAACGCAATTACACAAAAGAAGAGATTATTGCAATGTACCTGAACACGGTCGATTTCGGCAGTCAATCGTTTGGTATAAAATCAGCGGCAAAAACCTATTTCAACAAAACTCCTGGTGAACTAAAAATTGAAGAATCAGCTATGTTGATCGGTATGCTGAAAGCGCCTTCATGGTTCAGCCCTGTTAGAAATCCTGAAAGAGCTATTAAAAGAAGAGAAGTTGTCCTGAAACAAATGATGAGATATAACTATATTTCGGAAACACAATATGATTCTTTAAGGGTTTTGAAAATTGATATGTCAAAATACCGCCTGCAAGACCAAAACACCGGGCTGGCAACATATTTCAGAGAATATCTTAGGCAGATTATTGCTGAATGGTCAAGTAATCATAAGAAACCGGACGGCACACCATATAATCTCTATAAAGACGGCTTAAAAATTTATACTACAATTAATTCGAAAATGCAGAAATATGCTGAAGGCGCAATGTTAGAATATCTCAACAAAGAACTTCAGCCACAATTTAATCAGCACTGGAAAGGCGTAAAAAGGGCTCCCTACGATTGGACAATATCGGATTCCGATATTTTAGCATTATTAGAAGCTTCAATGAAACGATCTGACAGGTATAAAAAATTGAAAGCGCTTGGATTATCTGATGAACTAATAAAAAAGGATTTCGAAACTCCTACCCACATGATGATTTATTCTTATAAAGGCGAACATGATACGGTTATGACACCAACTGATTCAATAAAATATTACAAGTATTATTTGCAATCGGGTTTGATGTCCATGGAACCTCAAACCGGCTATGTAAGGGCATATGTAGGAGGTCTTGATTACAGATATTTTAAATACGATCACGTAACTTCGGGGAAAAGGCAGGTCGGTTCAACATTTAAACCATTTCTTTACACGCTTGCGATGCAGGAAGGAGAATTTTCGCCATGCACTAAAGTTCCCAATGTGCCTGTAACATTCGATATGCCTGATGGCACCAAATGGACACCAAAAAATTCAGGTGATGAAAGGGAAGGCGAAATGGTTACTTTGAAATGGGCATTGGCAAACTCTGTTAACCAGATTTCTGCATATTTGATGAAAAGATATTCTCCTTCCGCTGTTGTGAAAATTGCAAGAAAAATGGGATTCACTAGTGAAATCCCAGCTGTATATTCACTTTGCCTGGGAACTGCCGATCTTAGCGTTTACGAAATGACAGGAGCATACAGTACTTTTGCCAATAAAGGTGTATATATCAAGCCGATCTTTGTAACAAGAATTGAAGATAAGAACGGGAATGTGCTTGAAACATTTTCGTCAAAGACCGAAGAAGCTATCAGTGAAGAAACCGCTTACCTGATGATTATGCTTCTGAAAGGTGTTGTGGAAGGCGGCACAGGAGCGAGAATACGTTTTACATATAAGCTTACTAACCCTATTGCAGGAAAAACAGGTACCACGCAAAACAACAGCGATGGCTGGTTTATGGGTCTTACACCTTACCTTGTAACAGGAGTATGGGTTGGTAACGAAGACCGTAGCGTGCATTTTAGAAATACTGCTCTTGGACAGGGGGCACACATGGCGCTTCCCATTTGGGCTAAGTATATGTTGAAGGTTTATGCAGATAAATCGTTAGGTATTAAAAAAGATGATTTTGAAAGACAAGCCAGGGCTTTATCAGTAGAGGTGGATTGCGATAAATATGATGCAAAACATAAAGATGACAGTAAAGATCATTTCAAAGAAGGGTTGTAATTTTGTAAATAAATAATGTTTTTAACTGTTTGTTGTTAGTGGTTTGTAGTTATTCCGAACAACAAACAACAAACAACAAACAACAAACTTCTCATGTTAAAGGAAAAACTTTTAAGTATTGTCGTACCTTGCTTTAATGAAGAAAAGAACATTACACAATTGTATAGTGAACTTATTCCTGTTGTTAAAAGCATTTCCACTCATTACGAAATTATTTTTGTTGACGATGGCAGCAGGGATAGTACATTTGAATCAATAAAAAAAAATGCCGCTGAAGATAAAAATGTCATTGGTATTTCCTTATCAAGAAACTTTGGTCATCAGGTAGCTATTATGGCAGGGCTGCAGCATTGCAAAGGAGATATTGTTGTAATGATGGATGCCGACCTTCAGCATCCTCCAGAAATTATTCCTAAACTTATTCTTGAATATGAAAAAGGATATGACATTATTAATACAAAACGCATAGATACTAAAACAGAGACCTCTATTAAAAAATTAACTTCACGCTTTTTCTATGGTTTCATAAATTTTCTTTCTGATATTAGGATAGAACCCTCATCAGCCGATTTCCGCCTTATGACAAGGAAAGCAGTTGATGCATTTCTGCAGCTTGAAGAAAAAGACCGGTTCACAAGAGGGCTTATAAGTTGGATCGGGTTCAGGCAATCAGTCGTAGAATATAGTGCCTCGTCAAGGTTTGCCGGTAAATCAAAATATACATTAAAAAAAATGCTTAGGTTTGGAATGGATGGTATTACCTCATTTTCTTCAAAACCGTTAAGAATTTCTTTTTACACGGGGCTTTTTGTTTTTATCATAGGATTGCTCTATGCAGCGTACGCAATAGTTCAAAATATTAAAGGCGAAACCGTGCAAGGTTGGACATCCATTCTTGTTTCTGTTCTAATTATTGGAGGCATACAACTTCTAAGTCTTGGAATAATCGGGGAATATATAGCAAGAATTTTTAATGAAGCGAAAGCGAGACCGCTGTATTTTATTAAAGATAAAACAAATAATTATCAGGAATAACTTTATCTTAATAATTCCGAAAAAACATAAAAATAATTTCTATAAAAGGTTTACTTGTAAAATTTAAGAAACATTTTTTGAAAAAATATTTTTACAAATTACTGGCAAAATACCTGTCGTTTTATATTAGCGAATCATCTTCTGTTGTTGAGGTTTGCAATCAGAATAATCAATTACTGAAAAAAAATATTAAAAACAATAATTTTCAAATTGTTGATAATCCTGGTGAAATTTCTTCTTTTAGCCCCGATTTTATTATACTTAACGGCAATGTGCATTACGAAAAAGATGTTCAGTATTTTATTGAAAGGATACATGAAAATGTAAATCAGGAAACAAGGCTTATTATAGTTTATTACAGCAGCCTTTGGAAACCATTTATAAAACTGGCAACATTTTTACGGATCAGAAATAAAACACCCGAAGAAAACTGGATAAGCCATGAAGATATTGAGAATTTATTAAATCTTACAAATTTTGAAAAGGTAAGAAGAGATAAAAAAATTATTTTCCCTTTATATATTCCTTTATTAAGTAACTTCCTAAACAGGTGTATTGCGCCATTACCTTTTTTCAATTTATTTTCCCTCGTAAATATTGTAATAGCAAGGGCTATAATAAAAGATGCTGATAATTTAAAAACTGTTTCGATTATTGTCCCCGCAAAAAACGAAGCAGGAAACATTGAAGAAATTGCAAGGGAAATTCCAAAGTTTAGCGATGACGATGAATTGATTTTCATTGAAGGTAACTCAACGGATAATACTTGGGAAACGATAGAATCTGTTTCTGAAAAATATAATAATAAAAGAAAAATAATTATTGCACGGCAGGATGGCAAAGGCAAAGGAGATGCAGTTAGAAAAGGATTTTCTTTAGCCTCAAAAGATATATTAATGATTTTTGATGGTGATATTACAGTGCCCCCCGAAGATCTGAATAAATTTTATGATGCTATTAAAAATAATAAAGGAGAATTTATTAATGGAAGCCGGTTAGTTTATCCTATGGAAAAAGAAGCCATGCGCTTTTTTAATATGATAGGTAATAAATTTTTTGCACTGAGTTTTTCATTTTTAATAGGTCAAAGATTTAAAGATACATTATGCGGTACAAAAGTTATCTCCAGGAAAAATTATCAGAAATTGATCAGGAACAGAAGTTATTTTGGAGAGTTTGACCCTTTCGGAGATTTTGATTTGATTTTTGGCGCAACAAAATTAGCATTAAAAATTGTAGAAATTCCAATAAGATACAGGGAACGTAAATACGGCGACACAAATATTAAACGCTGGAAACATGGAATTATACTGCTTAGAATGTTGTTTTTTGCAATCAGAAAGATAAAATTTATTTAAAACATTTATAAGTTTCAATTCTTTGATTATTATTATCTCTAAAAAGTTTCTTTCGGTTCAAAAAGATCAATTGAAAGATCATCAATATAAAATGTCTTATTTCCATGAAGACAGAAATAAATAGATAATCTATCACTAAGATTCCTGACCTCGGGAGTCAAGTATTCTATTGTTATTTTATTCCATTCTCCAACTTTAAAATTTTGCTTTTCTAAATCAATACTTAAATTTTTATAATCCCATTCTTGGTGTAGAAAAGTGATAACCAGATATACCGTATTATTAGTAAATCCAACTGTCGGGTAAATATAAGCGGTTAATTTTATCCATGCATAATCTTTATCTGTAAGATACCTGAATGATTTTTTGTAAGCAGGTAAAGAAGCTTTTCCACTATCTAATCTTAAAGAAAAATTTCCCGATCTATGAATCGTACTATCAATCCCATATTTAAAATCCTGAAGATGTGGTTTATCAAAAGATAACCTTATAAGGTTTATAGAATCAAATTCTGAGACATCCGGCATTTTTTCAATTCCATCATAAGGTCTGTAAACCATAAGAAACTTTTGATCTTCATGATTAACTTTGGTTTTTAAAAAAGATTTAAAGTAATATGTACGGGTCATTCTTGATGTTGCGAGGATTCCATTATTGATTTGCCATGTCTGGAAAAAATTAAGAAAAATAAAAAAAGAACAAAATAAAATTATAATAATTCGTTTAAAAATATTTCCGGTTAAAACTTTTTGCAAATAAAAACCTAAAGAGATTGCCATTATTGCCATTGACTGAACCAATGCTCTTTGCCCGAAACTATCAGCATACCACCAGCATGACCAACTGGATACTATATAAATGTTTAGAATGAAAAAAACAAATAATGCCCAGAAGATTTCTTTTTTCATTTTATAAACATTATAAAAACCAAATGTGGCAAATAACATCATAGGAGTATAAATATACCATCCCTTCCTGAAACTGAATAAAACTTCTTTTATGTAAGGATGCAAAAATTCAAAACCTTCGCCAGGATTGTTATAGCTCATATATAAATATTTTCCGGTGATCCATTTCCAATATAAAAATTGCGGAAGCCCAATGAGGAAGATAATTATAGCAAATACAGAAATTTGTTTCCAGTATTTCAATAATAATTTGAGCCTATTTCTTAAACTTTCTATATTATAAACACCCCATAAAACAGGTATTGAAAGGCAAACTACCTCGGACGGTCTGCTTAATATGGCTAATCCGGCAGTAATTGCAACCCCAATAATAAATTTTATTTTAAATGATTCATGCCAGCGTATCACATAATAAATCATCATACAATAAAGAGTAAATATATATATATGCGGCATGGCATTAGAATAAACAGCATTTTGATAATAATTTGTGCCAAGTATAATTAAAATCATTACGAAAAAAGTTACTTTTTCGCTGAAGAATTTTATCAAAACTTTTCTCAGGAAATATATGCCTGTAAGTGTATAAATTAACCCACCGTAGTAAATAGAAAGTTCATATGGTTTTGAGAAACCATCGGTTGGATAACCCCCAATCCATGCAAAAAAATGACCAATTAAGAAAGCAGGCAGATACAGTACGGCCATACCCATAGAATACCTGTCGAGCCATAAATTCCCATTTACCTGATATGCCTGATAAAAAGTACCTGTACTGTGATATTTATCAATGATTGCATATATAACATCTACATTCTTCATCCCTAAATCATGATAAATAAACGTCAATGGTAAATAGAGATAATAACCGAAGGTATCCCATGATAAAATATTACCCGGAATATTAATAAAAATTTTTATTGCAATAAATAAACCAAGGAGTATCGCTCCTGTTTTAGAAAGTGTATGATTTTTAATAAAATTCATTTGAAGTACTGGTATTTTTTGTCAAACCTACACGAAATTTTAATAATACACAAACTCTAAATTAAAATTCATAAGGGTTCCTGAATTATTAAGGCAGAGGTTTCTTTTTAAGAAGCCAGCAGTCATTATCAAATTTAATTACTGGTTCAAATTTTGATTCCAATGTATTATAATCCTCCGCAAGTATATAATAATACTCGGCATCAGTATTAAGTTCAATAGATTTATCATAATCTTTTAAATCAAGCCAAAGTGTTTTGCCTGCATATTTATAAAAGTAAAAGGATGGATGAAATAACCAGTTAGTTTTCAGAGATGTAAATTGGCTGTTGTTTGTGCTTTTCAGGAATTCGATAACTTTAAAAGTATTGGCATCAAACCACCATTCTCTCACGCTTTTTAAACTCATTGTATCTGATAAATGAAAAAGACAAATGAATGTAATGCCTATAGCGAATCCTTTTTTTAAAAGATCTGCTTTTATTTTTGAAAACAAACCTATTGTAGTTACAAATGCGGTAATAAATAAAGGGTAGAAAAATAATGCAGTTCTCCCGCTTAAATTTGGCGTATGCAAAAACAGACATTGAATAATATTTATACCAGCCGTTAATAAAATGATTGAAGTTGCTACGAATACAGGACGGAATAAGCTTTTAATTTGAAATCGTGAAGAAATGAACCGGTAAATAATATAAACAAAATTAATGATAAGAATACTTATTACAATAAAAGCAATCAAATTGAAGTGCATAAATAGATTTCGGTGCGAACCATAAAGTGTATGAATAATTAATGGCAAAATAGTTTCATTATAAAAACCCGATGACATCCAATATCGAAACTCGTCAGTACTTTGCATTTTATATATTGGAATTGCAATAAGCGCTGCATAAAGAATACAAATAATAAAAATGATGAAAGTGGGCTTGAGCAGAGAACCTTGCTTACTTTTATATTGTGCAAAAAAATAAAACCATGTGAGTAATATTGTGGCGCAACAAAATACTAAAAGAGTAAAATTAGCATAAGAAGCCAAAATTGACAAAATCAGTGCTGTCCATATATGTTTTTTGTTTAAATTAGAATAGCCCGAAATCAAATAACTAACAGACAGCGTACATAAAGCGCAAGACATACCGTAGCCTCTGCATAATCCAAAAAAATCAAGAAGATATGGGTTTGCAATGAACAAAATTGCCGCAGGAATAAAAAAAATAGAATCACTCTTAAGTACTGTTCTATTAATTCGGAAAATTGCTAATGCATATAAAAGAAAAGACAATAAATTCGGGAGCCTTGCAGCCCACTGTTCTTTCCCAAATAATGACAAAAAACCTTTTGCAAGTAATGTATTTAAAATATGATTATTGGGAATATTATCAGGAAACATTATTATTTTCCACACATCGAAATTACTGTAATACCATATTGTATTAGTTTCATCATGAGTAATAGGAACGAAAATTACTTTGTAAAGAATAAGAAGAAAAATCAATTCAAATAAAATAATAAAGGAATAATAATTAATTTTTTTCATTGGTTTATAAGTAATAGGTTGCAATTTTTTTCTGTTTTGGTAAATGATGTTTCCTTTATTTCT
>CAINEZ010000016.1 GCA_903847905.1 uncultured Bacteroidota bacterium | reverse complement strand
CAGGAAGCTCCGCTTCAATGGTTATTATTTTTTCTTTCGAATTAATTTTATCAGTCATATATTTCAATTTTTTATTATTAATAAATTCTTTTTGTAAGAATTAATTTTGTAGAATTTCTTTTGTTATACGCATTTTCTGCGTTAGCTCCTGCATTTTTTTGCGTAAGTTCCCTGCGAAATTTGCGTTAGCTATGGCAGATTTACAGCTTTGTTCACTTTCAATCCCCTTGCTTTCCACAAACGAAAATATTGCGTTAGTGGGGCGATAGAAAAGTTTTTGCTGACCTCTGCGCTTTTCAGGAATCTCAAGTATTTCGCCTTCATAAGACAAAACATCTATCAGTTTTTTCTGAACCAATGCTTGTATAGCTTCATTGATAGCTCTCTGGGAACTACCCGTTTTTAATGCAAGCTGACTGTTTGAAATCCAGTCAAGCTCCTTTCTTTCCGATCTTGTTCTTTTATCCTCCCAACCGAGAGTTTGCCTGATTATTATCAAAAGCACTTTAAGTTCCGCTATTTTAAGTTCTTTTAAATATGTATCAAACACCGCATTCGGAACGGGTGTTGTATTAATATTCATAAATTTCTTTTTAAGAATTGTTAAAATTATTTCTTATAAAAACTATTCTTCTGCCTGAACCACAGGCAAGCCCGCATCTTTTTTAAAAACATACAAATCCACATCAGGCTGTTGAAACAGCCGGAGGTATGTGCTTCCTCTTTCTGTGATTTTCATAAATCCCGCCCTGTACCAGTTTACTTTTTTCTCTCCGTCTATTTCATAAACACGTTTTGTACATACATCAAATAATTGCATAAATTATTTTTTATTAAATTGATAAATTCGACAACTGCGTTCACCAAGCTTGTTCGGACATACATGTTCCGATTCCAGGCATTTCCGGCACAGAAGCAGTAATGATGAAGTACTTCCTCTGCCTCGCATTTTTGCTGCAGCTGTATACAGCAATTGCAGACACTTACCTGTCCGGCAGGATTTATCTGCATCCGGATGCCTTAACCTTTCTTCGTAATTGTTAGCATTTGCATTATGGATTGGTATGCCCGGACAAACCAGGCGACACCTTTAACCTCTGGATTAATTAATAATAAACTCGACCATACGAATATTTTGTATTACACAGGAAAATGATAATTGCTATAAATATCTTGATATGTGTATCTAGTTAGTAACCCAAAATACATTTCTCCTGTGCAAAACAAAAAGCCACATTATACAAAATATGGTTTTTAGTTTGTGATGATTTATTTTTACCTCCAGCTCTCTTCAGTCCGAAATAAGATTATCTCTTTGACCACTCTTCAGTCCGAAATAAGATTATCTCTTTGACCACTGAAAGTCCTTTTGAACTCTCTTCAGACCAAAATAGATTATCTCTTGCTCCACTGAGAATTGTTGGTAAATATCTTCAAACCAAATTACCACATATTGCTTGATTAAACTATACACTTTGTAAATGAAATATCAAGATACTGGTTCCATTCTAATAAAATTCAAAATAGATGTCAACTTATAGTCTTATTAATAGAAAATTTGCTGAACCTATTGCTGAAATTTTATACATTATAATATTTCAAACTAACGCCATTATATCGCTCAAGGAGTCCTTCATAAATAATATTTTTCAAAGGTTCGTAATCTTGTACTTTATCTATTTGAGCTAAAGCCTGACGATAAATGTTTTTGTTTTCCTTTTCAATCTTAATTGAAATGCCAACCAAGCCGTATCGTTCTAAAATTAAATTTGCAGTAAGACGAGCTGTTCTTCCGTTCCCCTCTCTGAATGGATGAATATAAGTAATAGTGTGATGTATCCATGTTGCGCACATAATAATATCGTCAATATGTTGAAGTATTTCATCAGCAGGTTTGTCTCCCATAAATAGTATCCCCTCAACTTCTTTTAGTTTTTCTAATCGTTCTTTAAATTCAATGTCAGCTTTATGCATTAATCCACTCACATTGGAATTATGAGGTGGTAAATGTTTTGAGTCCGTTATTTTTAAATTTTCTATACGGTATTTACCAGCTATTTCCGGCCAAGCAATTTTAAAAATCTCTCTATGTATATCACAGACAGTTTTTATATCTATTGGTTTATGAGATTTAGCATATTCTCTTACAAAACGAGAGGCACGGATAACTCCTATTGCCTCTTGTTTTTGTAATTCTTTTT
>CAINEZ010000015.1 GCA_903847905.1 uncultured Bacteroidota bacterium | reverse complement strand
CTTCATTTATTAATACTGGTTCATAACTGATAAAACTAATTTTAATATTATAACGACCGATGGGAACATTTTTAATAATAAACACTCCGTCAATATCAGAAACAGCACCGATAATTGGATTCGTGTTTAAAAAGACAATAGCTGCACCGGGCAGAGGTGATTGAGTTTCTTTGTCAACAACTTTTCCCTTGATAGTTTGAGTGATATTTTGTGCATTTATAATACTTATAGATAGGGTTAGCAGAAAAAAATATATAATAGCCCTCATAAGAATAAATTTTAATTTTGTACAAAATTCAGTAGATATAATTAGCTATACAATACTGATAAATCAGTATTTTTTATGGAAAATAAATCAGAAAAATTATTATTGAAATATGATGAATTGCTTAATTCGCAAAAGTTCACTGAAGCGGATCTTGATTACACTATTCTTGATAACCATATTCCATACTTAAGAAAGATTGCTGAATTAAGCAACAGTGTAATTATGATATTCGACCTTTATAAGAGAGAACATGTTTTTGTTTCAGATAATATTTCCAGCATATTAAATCTTGATTTCCAAAAAGCAAAAGGGAAAACTGATTATATAGACCAGCGCATACATCCCGATGATTATATTCAATTAATGGAAGCCGGAATTTATTTTCTTTATTATGGTTTATCGCTGTCGCCAAAGCATCGCAAAGAAGGCAAGTTGATCAACGAATATCGTATTCTTAATGAAAATGGGAAATACATTAGAATTATTGAACAACAGATGTGCCTTGAAAATGATGTACACGGAAATGGATGGTTAGTTATTGGGATAACAGATATTTCACCAGACCAGAATGAGAATGCTCCATTCAGAAGTCGATTGATAGATACAAGGAAGGGAGAAGTATATATGTTCCCCCCTCACGATAAAGAAGCGATGCTAACTGCACGTGAGAAAGAAATTTTATTGCTTGTATCTAAGGGTCTTATCAGTAAACAAATTGCCGACAAATTATTTATAAGTGTAAATACTGTAAATACTCACCGGCAAAGAATTCTCGAAAAACTTAAAGCTGACAATGCAATAGAAGCGATCAAGTATGCTTCAAAATTAGGATTGATTTAAGAAAAAAGTATATTGTTTGTAACGTTGCTGTGTTACTTGCAGTGGCGGACTTGTCTGACGAAGTACAGACCTGTCTGCCGTGATAATATTTTTATACAGCACCGCTGTAAACCGTCAACCACAAGCCACTGAAGTAACACAAAGTTAGCGGTTCGTTGTTTTTTAGGTTGTATCATTTCTGTCCACAGGTCAGTATCTTTGTGCGTTGGTTTGGTAGCTCTTTTGCATTTTTTTTATTTGGGTTTTCCGTGTCAGTAAAAAATGCAAATGTGCTACCAAAAGCGTTGAATTTATTAGCAGTAGATGCAAACAGTTTTCAATCCGAGTTTAATTTAATCCGTTTCTCGCTAATAATCTTTGCAGCATTCGTACCTCTTATTACTATTTTATATTTGAAAAGAATGTCCAATTCTGATAAGTCACCTTTAAAAATTGTGCTATTAAATTCTTCTACAAGGTTTGGAAAAGATACAATTGCCCAAACTCTCCTATTGGGGGCAATAATTCCTTTCTCTCTAAAATATTTTACAGTTTCAATAATTTGGTCGGTCATTTTGTTGGGATACCCATGGTTTTCGCTAAATGCAGCTGTTCTATCGTTTGCATATTTATTTTCAATAAACAAAATCCAATCAGTTTCGTCACATCTGTCAGGAAAAAGTACGCATTCACATTGTTCACTACAATTTCCTATATCAATTGGCAATGCATTATCTTTAAATCCATCAAAACATATTAATATTTCTTTTGGGTTTAATATATGAACACATTTAATATCATTGGGCTCATCAGCAAATAAAACAACCCCTTTATTATTGATAGTTTTTGGATAGTCCGCAATGTATAGATTAAGATTAGAATGTGTCGTTAAATTATGTAACGGTAATTTCTTTGCTATTTGTGTTTTCATATTGCAAGATGATTTAGCATCTCATAATATTCGTCCATCACTTCATTCATAATGCTATTAAAATAATTTTTGCTAATGGTTCCTGTTTTTTCGTCTTTAATGGATTTTAAAGTCCCTTTATTTTCTTCAATTTCCCAAACTGAAACTGATTTTGGGTCAATCCAAGATTGATAGCTTTTTAACTCGCTTTGCTCCTCTTTCGGCATATTATCTTTAACCAAATAACCCATCATACAATTATTAAGTGCATATAATATAAAAGGGCTATGTGTAGTAATTAACAATTTATGGTCTCGCTCCTTATCATTCAATAATTTGAGCATATAATAAATTAAATCTCGTTGTGTTTTAGGATACAAATTCTGTTCTGGCTCTTCAATGATAATACTTGAAAAATGATAACTTATTCGCGCTACTATGTTTTTAGCTAATTCTTCCATTTCAACAGTATTAAGTGGTAGTTTATTTTCTTCAACATTTTTTATAAGTTCTATTTGTCTTTCCGTATTATCCATTTTTTTTATAAAATCTTTTACATAAAATTTAATTAACTTTTCTATTTCCTCTTTTTCATCAACAGACCCTATTGCTTTTTCATTATATAGTCCTTGGGTTAAATAATCTAATAACAAAAGCAGAGGGAGGACAGATTGTAATCCACTGGACGCATTATCTAATAAGAGTTCTTTTTGGGTTTCATTTAATAATAATATATCCGAATCCTTCTCTTGCATATGATAATAAGAAATGCCAAGATTTAATATTGGAAATTTATTGTCTTTTGTATATTTTTTCTTAACCTCATACCAATCATATAAAAAATTCATAATATTATCGTCATTTGTTCTTTTGTATTTTCCAAGGTTTGGAATTGCAGAAACAAAATTTCTCTCAGCTGGTATGTATATATTCTTACTATTGAAAAATACTGTATTTAATACACCATTTATCTTTTTTATCTTTTGTTTATTTGAAGTCCCTTTATAAGAAATATGTACAGAATTACTTTTATATTCTATTAAAGAATCTTCTCTAAAATATACTTTACTTACCCGATGGAATTTTATAAATTGTTCAGAGAAATCATATTCATACTCCCCATCTAAAATAAATCGCTTTTCTACCCATTGACAATAGCTAATTATTTTCGCAATTGTGCTTTTCCCACTACTTTGCGGGCCCATTATTACATTAACTTTATTTAAATCTAATGTAACTTTTTTGAT
Source organism: uncultured Bacteroidota bacterium (assembly GCA_903847905.1). Taxonomy (GTDB): domain Bacteria; phylum Bacteroidota; class Bacteroidia; order Bacteroidales; family CG2-30-32-10; genus CAINEZ01. Next base: position 8,713 of record CAINEZ010000015.1, on the reverse strand, counting down.
TGGTCCAACATTATGAATTGTTATAGTACTCATTTTATAATTGTTTAATATTTTGCAAATTTAATAATCTTTTGTCAACGAAACACAGTCTGTAGTATGCTTTTTTTATGTGATAAAGAACGTATAGCATATTAAATGCACCTAAATTACGTTTTTTAAACCATTTTCCACCTATAACCCCTTAAAAATTGTCCATTGGATGCTTGTCGGGTGGGTGGGTGGGCTTGTGTGCGGTCGGGCAAAATTAAATGTGGTATTTTTGTGTCGACAAATGGGTTGGCAAAATACCTCTTTAAATTTTGCGAAGGGTTGACTTTTTTCATTTTCTGTTTGTCGGTTTATAGTTATACTGTCTTTTTACAATGACCGCTAACGTTTCGGCGATTGCTTTTCGGTGGCGGCGTTTACCCACTGCCGTTTCTACGAAGCACTACTGTTTAAAATTATTACTTTCCTGTCATACGAACCACTGTCTAGCCACTGAAAGCAAACGCCTGTTAGCGTTTCGTTGGTAATATCCAAATTATCAATTGTCCTTAACACACCTAACGCTAAACCCCTCAACATTGGGGTCGGGTCCCCTGTACACAGTAGCGTGGCAGTAATACAAGCTGCGACTCCAAGCGGCCGTAGCATTGTAAGCCGTGGACGTCCACCAGTGGCCTAAGCTGCTAACACAGCAGAACGAGCCATCGTAGTCGCGCCTACCGCCCGGAAGAGCAGTAAAATTGCTGCTGTTAGTGCCGTTGTTTCCGCTTGCCCAATAGTCGGTACCGTATTCTTTTAATTTGTTGCCTATATCTGTTCCTACCCAATTGTTTACAACCGTTGTATCAACAGTATTATCCAAATATTTTTCCATAATATTCCATTCTCCATCACTTGGTACGCACCAGCCCATGGGGCATATTTTATGCGCATCAGTAGCAGCATACCAGTTGTAAAGTTTACCGTAAGTTGTACTATTGCTTGGCGTATTGTTATTATCACAATAGGCGCCTGTTGTTAGTGTACCCCAAGTTGTATCATTGGTTACATTTGGTATTGTTGTTCCATCGCTGTATTTTGTGGTTTTTAAGTTTTCTTTCAGCCAGCATTGTCCGCCTATACTTACGGTGTTGTATGTGTTGCCGTCTATGTCGGTAACAGCGCTTGTGCCGCAAGTGAATGAACCGGAGCCACCGGCGTTGTAAAAAATAACACTGTCAATTGCGGATATTGCTCGCTTAGTTACTACTAAACCAGATTTGTAAATATACAAAGTGTCCTGTGCCTTGATTAGATTGCCTACTAAAAATAATGCTAAAATTATTGTTGATTTTTTTTTCATTTTTATTTTCTCCTTTTTTTAGTTTTTTATAAATTTAATGTTTTCTATTTTATTGTTACTTTGTAATCGGCATAAATATAGTCCCTTTGCCAATTGCGATACAGGGATTATTGCTTGGTTTGTCCCGCCTGCCTGTCCGGTAGGCAGGTTTTGACTGCTTATCGTTTGTTGAAGCAAAACCTTGCCCTGTAAATCAACAATTTCTACTTGCACGTTCCCTGCCCCTAATGTTTCATAACTTATTTGCAGTTGGTTATTTACAGGATTGGGATAAAGCATAATGTTGCTGCTTTCCGCTTTGTCTGTTTGTAAAACACCTGTTGTTAACTCGGTAAAATTCAAGTAACGAATGTTGCTTAAAGCATAAGTTGTAGGGCTTCCAGTGTTCTTATTAACTGTCATGTTACCTCCTGCAAAGGTTAACTTTCTTATACTGCTTAATGTGTAAGGGGTTTGTGTTCCACTATACTCCTTTACATACATCGTGTCTTGTGCTTTTAGTCCTGTTAGTCCGAGTCCTAACAAGAGTAATGCACTTAATTTTACTTTTTTGTGTCGCATTTTTATCCTTCTTTTTTATTTGGTTAATACTCTGTCTGTGTAGTTTTTGTTTTTTCCAATTCTGACTAACGTTTATTTTTTTGCGTAATAATCAACTAATTGCAAAACCAAGTTCGTCAGGTTTAAGTTCAAATTTAGATATATTTTTTTTGATGCGAGCAACTAGTTTTAGTTTTCTTTTTTGATCAAGGAATAAATATTCGGTAGGTGGCTTGTACTCTTCCTTTTTAGTAATCATGTTCCAAATAATTACTCCTAATTTCCGTGCAGTTGCACTTATGGCTGTTACTCTTCCTTTTCTATATGCTATTTTTCTAAAGAAATCTGAAAGGTGTGTGTCTTTCATATTGCCCATTGCATTGGCTGCGTGCCGCAAAGCAATTTTAAGTCGGTTGCTTCCTTTGGGAGTCCTGGCGCTGAGAATTTTTCCGCCAGAAATTTTATTGTTTGGGGCAAGACGCAACCAAGAAGTAAATTCTTTTGCTGATTTAAATTTTTCAAAACCATCTGGTCCCACTTCACTCATTATGGTGAGAATGGTTGAATGACTTAATCCTTCTATTTTCATTAAATCTACTCCTCCAAAATATTGATAAGATGCCTGATTTAAGTCAATGCCTTTGATTGCATTTTTATTAATCCGTTTATGTTTCTTATCATCTGTTTTTAGTTTTTTTTTCAGGGTCAGTATTGATTTGAGTTTTTAAAAACAAGTTGATTTGTTTATCGCAATCGTCTATTTTCTTTTGATAGAAAAGATAACTTTCGTAATCTTGTTTTAAGCCAAATAAAAAATCTTCTCTATTATTACCTTTTAATGCTTTTGCTATTTCTTCTTTTGATTTTCTGCAATTACCATGTCTGAGTTCTGATAATTTTTCAGCATCGAGATTTCCTTTGCAAATGGCTGCAATGATTGACAAACCAGTAAGTCCGCAAATATCATTTACAACAACATCCAAACGAAAATTTAGTAGTCTTAGATATTTTTGCATTTTGTGTGATGCTTCTGCGGCAAGGTCAATCATATTGGTTCTTTGTCGGCAATAGGTTCTTAATTGTTCAGTTGTTTCATCAGGCAAAAAACTACTTGTAAGCAAACCCAAAGCGTGTAGTTTTTGTATCCATCTGCAATCTTTCACATCAGTCTTTTTCCCTTTAGCGTGTTTGGTAAATTTGCCATTGCATAGGATAACTCGAATACCATGCTTTTCTAATTCTACAAAAAGATTTTGCCAATAATTACCGGTGCTTTCCATCGCAACAGAAGTGATTCCATACTCCTTAAGATGCAAACAAATTGCAGTAAGGTCGTCAGCATAAACGCCAAACTCTTTTACATCTTCCAATGCTTGTCCTACGGCTACATAGTGCGATTTGCTTCCTACATCTATCCCTGCACAATTAGGATTTACGATGTCCATTTCCATTTTTTTCTTTGTCATTTTTATGAATTTTTATGAATAATAAATAACTCTAAGGAAGTGTACTATTAATTTTGAAATTATTCTGAACGGGGTTTCCGAATATTCGGAACCACCAATGAAATTATCAACTCCTGATAAATCAGGTTTTACACTTCAACCAGAATGAACCTCGGGATTTTAAATCACCAATTGTTAAATCGGCCTTGCAAAGAGTTATTACAAAATTATGGAATTGTCTTGGGACTGGTTTCCGTTAGCAAGAGAAATTATTTCTGTTTGGGGAAAATGGGGAATAAACGCTAACGGATCGGCGGTTGCTGTTCGGTGGCGATTTTACCACTGAATTTTCCACGAAGAACAAAGGTTTCAATATGCTCGTCACTGTCATACGAAGCACTGTCCCGCCACTGACAGCAAACGCCTGTTAGCAACTGGGCGAATTGTCCGTCGTGTCATGGTTTGCAAACTTGTCAATTAACGTACTTATCTGTCAAAGTTAAAATATTTTTTTCAGTCTGGCTTGTGTGTCAGCAAAGATTTAGTTTTTTTGTGTCGGCAAAATTTTGGTTGGCAAAACAGACAAGCTCTTTGGCAGGTTTTGGTTTTAGCGTTGGATTGTGCGACCTGACAATGTGCTTGGCTGTGTGTGAAGGGTTATAGTTTCAAATAAACATAACTATTCCTTACCAAGAATGTAATATAAAACTTACAAACTCAGCAAGCAATAAATTTAAATCAGTTTTGTTTCTTAATTGCCGTGATTGCTGCCGTGTACGTGACAAATTAAACCAGTCCCATTACACTTTACACATTTAGAACCAGAAATATCTTTTTTCCCAGAACCATTACAATCGGAACATTTAACCAAAACAGTTTTACATTTTTTACAAGTTGCCATTTTATTATGATTTAATTATCTCTTACTTTACCTGAACCATTACATGGTTTACAAGTTTTTCCATCTTTGTCTTTACCTTTTCCTCCGCAATGAGGACATGTAACAACTTTTGGTTTTTCGGTTTGACCGGGTACTTTTTCAAATGGATTTCCCATATTATTAAAATTAAAATTTATGCCTACTCTTTTATGGATTTTCGACTTACTCCAATATTTGAATTTTATTTATAAGCTATTGGAGATAATTTTACCTGCATATAAATCGCACCTCCAAATATTCCAATAATTAAACCTGCACATAAAATAATTCCATAAACAATAAGCCTTTTCATAATAAATACTAAAAACAATTTAGCTAAATTGGCTTCTAAAACTATCATATTTGCAAAAAAATCACTAATTGGCTTATATGCAATTCGGAAACCCCAGTAACCACTCCAAAAAACATAACCAATAAAAAAGATTGAAAATGCCGCATTATGATAAATGTCATTGTTTGCACCAATAGCAAAGCCAATCCCTGCGAAGAGATAACCAATTAATAACTGAGTACGAGCCTGTTCTTTTGTAATCATTAACGATTTTAAAAAATGAGGATGCTCATTTATCGGCAGCCTCATAAGTAATAAACTATTTATTATAAAGATAAGCTTCTGCCTTATTCATTGCTTCGCGTGCAGAACTTGCTTTGCCTACATTTGTCCAACCAGCCCAACTTACATAAACATCTTTACTTGATTGATCCCATTTTACATCAAAGGATTTGTTGGTCTTGCCAGATTTTACACTTCCAATTTTTTCAGATGACATATTTATTTCTCCTTAAAATTATTTTTGATTATTACTATTGATTTGATAACCTGTTTTAAATCCTAAATAAATCCAAAGTCCAAAACCAGCTAATCCCAACAATATTGCACCCGCCGTTCCTATAATAAATTCTAATATTACCATTGCAATAATAACACCAATTGCTGTTTTAATTATTGAACCAACTCCGATTGTAAAATGTTTTTCTAAACACCAATTTGCAATTGTAAGATTATTATTGAGTAATGCTTTTAATTCAGCATCATCAAACTTTAGAGCTAAGGCAAGTTTTAGATATTTAATACATCTTTCTGCACTTTCCTGAGTTGTTGGTTTGCCGATTGATTTTACAAGAAGATCATTATATGCCATTGCTAAAAACCAATTATAAGTACCATTTTGTGGTTCTTCTCTTACGCAAGCTTCAAGAATAGGAATAGCGTCATTATACATTTCTAAACGTAAATAAACTTGACCGATAGCAGCACGGTACATTGATAATGAAGGATTAATTTTTGAGGCTTTTAGATAATTATCTACAGCTTCCTGCCATCTTTCCTTAGACTCATAAACACCACCTAACTCAAAATAATAATCTGGTTCATTAGGTTTTAACTTAATTGCTTTTTTATATTCATAAATTGAATCTTCGATTTCACCCCAACGATATTTTGCTTGTGCTAATAAAGCCCATGCTTCAGAATTACCACCTTCTTTTTCGGTAGCTTTTGTTGCAACATAAATTGCATCTGCAATTTTATCATTAATCAATAAATCCCAACCTTGTTTAATGAGATTTTCACCACCCTTCAATTCAGATTCGTCAAGAGTTCTTTCATCTTTAGTTGAAGATGTTTTAAGCTGTTTATCATACTCTGAACGCTTCGACGAATCAAGAAATATTTTTTCTGCTTCGTCAATTTGTTTTACCTTCATCTCTGCTTCCTGTCTTCTTTCGAGTTGGGGAGCATTAGTTTTTTGCATCCAAAGTCGCCTTTTATTTTTTATTGCAACTTTGATTTCTTCCATTTGTGCTATTATTGGCACATCAAGAATTTTGTAATAATCTACCATAATTTTAAAAATTTAAATTGTTTATACTTATTTTAATTAACATTGAGCTTGCCTATTTTATTAGTCATTACGAGTATCTGACTTTCGTCAAGATTTGCAGTTCGCTTAATATGAATCTCTCCTAAAGATTTATGTGCAGTCAAATCGAAAACATTAATATGAACAATTCCGTCAACATCATAACAGAAAAATACTTCAACTGGTGCGCCTGCTGGATATGGCGGTATTTTTAATGTAGCCTCTCCTAAAATATAAATATCTTCTAATTCCCTACACTCACCTTCTGTTACTTGTACAAATAATTCGGTTTGGTTATCTATAACAGTATGAAAAATATCGCTGACCTTGCAGGGTATTGTAGTATCTTTTTTTAAAACAATTGTATTTAAATTAGAATTTGAATCCTTATCATATGTAACAATACCCATACTATGTGAATTAACATCCTGTATGATAATTGCAGGTAAATTACTTGCAGAATCACCAATTCCCTTTTCCGCTTCAACCAAACCTGCCTGTATGGCTGCACCCATTGCGACAGCTTCGTCAGGATGTATTTCTTTTGATGGTTTTTTGCCTGAAACTTTTTGCACTATAGTTTCAACTGCTTTCATTCGGGAAGATCCTCCTATTAATAAAATTTTATCTATATTATTCCAATTCATGTTTGCATCTTCTAAAACAAATTCCATTATATGCTGTGTCTTGCTTAACAAGGAAGATGTCAGTTCCTCAAATTTTTCTTTTGTTAATTCTATTGATGCATTTTTCCCTGAATATGATAATATAACATTTGTTTTATCTCTTGTTGATAATGTCTTTTTTGCTTCTTCGGATTTTGTTCTTAAATGCTGTTCTGATTCAGGATTATCAAAAAGATCAATGTTATTCTTCTTTTTAAATTCTTCATTCAAATAATTCATAACTTCATTATCCCAATCAAAACCACCTAAATTTTTATCACCACCAGTTGCAATAACATTAATTTCACCAGATTTTATCTGCATAATTGTTACATCAAAAGTTCCACCACCTAAATCATAAACAAGTAAAGTTTGTGATTCATTAAATTTATCATAACAATATGCTAAAGCTGCTGCTGTTGGTTCATTAATAATTCTAAGCACATTTAAACCAGCAATCTTCCCTGCATCTTGTGTGGATTTTCTTTGTGCATCATTAAAATATGCAGGTACGGTGATTACCGCACCTGAAATTTTATCATTAAGAAATTGTTCTGCATCTTCTTTTAAACGTCTCAAAATTATTGCTGATATTTCTTCCGGTGTATATTCAATACCTTTTTCAGTATTGAATTTATAAGATGGATTTCCCATCTGTCTTTTTACAAATTGAACAACATTTAAAGGTTCAAGAACTGATGAATTTTTTGCAGCAATACCAACAATTGGATTGTCATTTTCAAAAAAAACTACTGACGGCATTATCCTTTCACCGTCTCTATTTGGTATTATTTCAGGTTTGCCAGATGCATTAATATATGCTACTGCTGAAAATGTTGTTCCGAGGTCAATTCCGATTAATTTTCCCATATAATTATTTTTTAAGGTTTACAAAAAAAACAGCGTGGCCAAATTGCCTACGCCGTAACTGAGGCTCGACCAAGAGCCCGTCTCACAACTTAAAAGCAACGACCACGCCTTGACGTGGCGTTATTGCTTTTTCTGTGAGACTATTAATTTGGTCGATTTCAGTTACAGAAACTAGCTAAACGCTATATTTTATAATTCTTTAATTCTACATTTTTTTAAAATTTTGTTTCACAAATTTATTTAATTATAAAAGTCAAAAATAATCTTTTTCAATTACATTCAAAAAAAAACAAAAAAATATGTGGGAGGCAGATTTGCTCTTTTGGCTGCCTTCGTGTGTTGGCTTTGTGTGTGAGCTGGCAGCCAAATGTGCAAATGTGCGTGAGCATTCCTTTTCTGTCTTTCGTGGGTCGGCAAAAAAACTAAATCTTTTGTCTTTCCCGTCAGTCAATGTTTCTATGTTGTATTTCGTTGTCAATATATTTTATTCCTTTCAAGTTTGTAGTCTGTTGTCTTTTCTTCGCCTTGTTGCTAACGGACGGCGGTTTGAAGAGCCACCGGCTTTTACAGACAAAAGTATCAAAAAGATTTGAACTTTCCAAACGTGCGTTTCTTTCCACGAAGGTAGAACCCGGTGGTTATTTAAACCGCTTGTTAGCTGCATGTGCAATTTATTTTGTTCCTCGCCATCTAAATGCTCTTCTAAATCCTTTTGACATTGCTTCCGTTACTGTCATTGCATAAAATTCACCACTATTTTTAATAAGTGTCTTGTCATATTGTTGGTCAAATGGCAAATGATAAATTCTTTCTCCTGAAGTTGTAATATTACATTTTATAACTGGATATTTCTTAAGTGGTTTTTCTTGCTCAACTTTAATTCCTAATGCATCAGCAAATTTTTTTGCAGTTTCAGATAACTTAGTAGATGTAACAAAAGTTGCCTTAATTTCACCTGCACTTATCAAATCTGGAAAAAGTGTCAGTGTCTTTTTCTTATCTATTATTTGCTTATGTTCAATATAATATTTAACGGCAGTTCCATATAACTGATTAATATG
>CAINEZ010000014.1 GCA_903847905.1 uncultured Bacteroidota bacterium | reverse complement strand
TACTGCCTTACCTCAAAGAATGAACGCATTTCTGACCTTGTTAAACGCTCCGGAAATTATACCACCGATGCTTATCCTGAAGGGGCAAGGATGATCAGAAAATTTACTTCAGACCAACTCATGAAAAAAGCTATAAAACAGCTAAAACAACAAATGGGAGACTCTACCAATATAAAAAATATATCAGAAACCGAATCAACTATAGGTATTGACCTCGTAAAAATTATGAAAAAACCCGGTTCTGTTTATGATTTGTATCTATGTAAGGACGATGTGTTGAAAATTCCTAAAAAGCTTAAAACCCTTAATTTATCAGGCTCTCTATTATCTCCCGGTATAGTAAGTTATAATAAAGGAAAACGAATGCCATACTATATTTCCAATGCCGGAGGTTTTGCTGATGATGCCAGATCTTCCAAATTATATGTTATTTATGCTAACGGAATGATTAAAAGCACACACAGGATATTCTTTTTTAAAAAATATCCAAGGTTAGAACCCGGATCCGAAATCATTGTGCCTAGTAAATCAGAACGCAAAGGAAAAATGACTACCGCCGAAGCTGTTGGTTTTGGAACAGCCATGGCATCAATGGCTTTGATAATTATAAGTATAATCAATGCGTTAAAATAAATTTCGAAAAAAAATATTATGGCTGAACCAACAGAAAATAATAAGAAAATAAAGAACAATGAAATAGACTTACTTGAAGTCTTCCGTAAAATTTGGGCTGGACGCAAAACAATCATTATGGCTATGATAGTTTTTTTCATCATTGGAATTTTAAATATTATCTTTTCTCCAAAAGAATACAAATCCGAAATAACTTTAGTAGTTGAAACAAGCAGCAGTGGAAGCAGTATGTCAGGTTTATTACAGCAGTTTAGCGGATTAGCCGGAATTAATTTAAACAAAACTGATAAAGAAGCTCTTGTGCCTGATTTATACCCTGAAGTTATTAAAAGCACTCCTTTTCTGCTCGAAATTATGAAACAGAAAGTTGTTGAATCGAAGTATGATTCTACTATAACTGTTGAGCAATATCTTAATAGGTATACCCGCTCTTCTCTTGCGGGTGTAATTAAGAAATATACTATAGGATTACCAGGAAAAATAATAGGTTGGATACGCGGAAAACAAAGTGTTTCAATAAACACTAAGTTTCCTGTGTTCTCATCTGATTCTGCTTCAAATTTATCTTTCGAGCCTATCAAAATTACAAACGAACAGTCTGGAATAACAGATGCATTAACGAATTGCATCAATACAGAACAGGACTTTAAAAAATCAAACAAATTTATAATTAGTGTTGAAATGCAGGATCCTCTTGTAGTTGCACAGGTTACGAGTTATGTTGTTAAAAACCTTGCTAAATATATTATTGAATACAGAACTAAAAAAGCAAAAACCGATTTAGAATTTATTAACGCCCGTACTGCAGAAGCAGAAGCCAAGTATTTAGAGGCTCAACAAACATTAGCTTCATATAAAGACCGAAATAAAAATGTTATTTTAGCTTCAGTACAAACGGAAGAAGAAAGATTACTGTCAGAATACAACCTTGCTTTTGATGTATATAGCGCTTTGGCAAAACAGTTAGAGCAATCTAAAATTAAAGTACAGGAAGTAACTCCTGTTTTCAATGTTATGGATCCGGTTCAGGTGCCTTTAAAAAAGAGCAAGCCCAATACAAGTATTATACTGGTTGCTATGCTATTCTTGGGGGGATGTGTAGGTGTTGGAATTATTTATGGGAAATTGTATTTGAAAAACATTAAAAATTTAATTCGCTAATTGTAAAATACAAGATAGTATATCTGGAATCATAGAAGGGACGACATGGATAATGAGAGATTATACTGCAAGGCTAAACAGAGAATAGAAAATACCAATAGTAATATGCGATAAAAAAGATAATTGCATTTTTTTAACCTGTGTTTTCTGTGATGGTTTTCAAATAATAATAAATAGTTCGAAATAATAAGGGATTATAAATTTATATAGAAAATGAAAGTAGTAATATTAGCAGGTGGATTAGGAACAAGATTAAGTGAAGAAACTGATCTGAAACCTAAACCAATGGTTGAAATAGGCGGCAAACCAATTTTATGGCACATTATGAAAACATACTCACACTATGGTTTCAATGAATTTGTGATTTGTTGTGGGTATAAAAGTTATATGATCAAAGAATATTTTGCTAATTACTTTCTTCATCAGGCGGATGTTACTATAGATTTACAGCTAAACAAACTTGATGTTCACTTTTCACATGCCGAACCATGGAAGATAACTCTGGTTGAAACAGGCTTGAATACTATGACTGGTGGAAGGATTAAACGAATTGAAAAATATGTTAATAACGAAACTTTTATGCTTACCTATGGCGATGGTATAGGTGATGTGAATATTTCAGAGCTTATAAAATTTCATAAAAAACATAAAAAAACCGCAACCGTTACTGTTGTTCAACCTTCCGGACGCTTTGGCGCTATTCAATTCGATGAAAAGGAAGAAGTGAAAGTTTTTGCTTTTCAGGAAAAACCTAAAGGCGATAATTCATGGATTAATGGAGGCTTTTTCGTGCTTGAACCGAAAATATTCGATTTCATAGAGGGCGATTCAACTATATGGGAACGGAAACCACTCGAAACAATCGCTAAAGATGGACAACTCGTTGCATATAAACATTATGGTTTTTGGAAGCCTATGGATACATTACGCGAAAAAAATGAACTCGAAGAACTATGGGATTCAGGTAAAGCTAAATGGAAATTATGGGAATAATCACTATTGCTAATAAAAATTTCTGGAAAGGGAAAAAGGTACTTATTACCGGTCATACAGGTTTTAAAGGCTCGTGGCTTTGTTTATTATTGAATCATTTGGGTTCAGATATTTATGGTTATGCTTTAGAGCCACCAACTAATCCAAGTTTGTTTGAAGAAGCTAAAATCGGAAAACTGATTACTTCGTATATTGGGGATATTAGGGATTATGATAAACTTTTTTCAGTTATTCAAAAAATAAAGCCTGATATTATTATACACATGGCAGCACAAGCGCTGGTACGAAAGTCTTATAATAACCCGTTGGAAACATACTCAATTAATATAATAGGTACTGCCAATCTTTTTGAAGCGATACGTTATACTTCCGGAATAAAAGCTGTCGTTAACGTAACTACCGATAAATGTTACGAAAATCGTGAGAGGCTTTTGGGATATCGAGAAGATGAACCAATGGGCGGATACGATCCTTATTCAAGCAGTAAAGCATGCTCCGAAATAATAACGGCAGCTTACCGCAGGTCGTTCTTTAACCCAAAAGACAATAATCATGTTACTGCTATTGCTACTGCTCGCGCCGGAAATGTTATTGGAGGTGGCGATTGGGCAGACGACAGGCTAATTCCTGATTTTATTAAAGCAATAACAAAAGGTGAAAAAGTGAAAATCCGCAGTCCGTATGCTATTCGTCCCTGGCAGCATGTTCTTGAACCCTTATCTGGATACTTAATACTAGCTGAAAAACTATATAATGAAGGGACAAAATTTGCTGAAGCATGGAACTTTGGTCCTGATGATAAAGATGCTAAAAGTGTAGAGTGGATGATAAAAACAATATGTAATTATTGGGGTGAAGACGCCTCATATTGTATAGATAAAAATCCTCAACCACACGAAGCCAATTATTTGAAATTAGATTGCTCTAAAGCTAAAAACAAACTTGAGTGGTTACCAAAATGGAATATTGAAATTACGCTTAAATCTATTGTGGAATGGAATAAAGCGTATTTAAATGGAGAAAATATAAGAGCAATTACTGAAAAGCAAATAAACGAATATATTAATGAAATACTGACTGACGATCGGGAATAATTCGACCTCATAAACGCAATTCTTTTTATATTTTAAATGCCTTAAACCTACTAAAATTTAAGTAAATACGTGATCAAGCTTGAAGAAATAAAACTTATATCTCTTCCTGAAATTGAAGACACTCGTGGTAATCTTTCTTTTATTGAGTAAGAGAAACACATTCCTTTTTAAATAAAATGCACTTATTGGATCTACGATATGCCCGAAGGTGAAAACCTTAGTGGACATTTGCTTAAAGAACAAAATGAATTTATTGTATCTTTACTGGGACTCTAATTTTGAAAATGGCCCAAAACATTTTATACCAATTATTAATTAGATATAACAAAATTAATGAATAAAAAAGTTCTTATAATTGGCGGTGAGGGGAATGGTGGCGTTATAGCTTCTTGCATTGAAGATAATAGAAAAAAATTTAATGATATAGAATGGGAAGTTGCCGGATTTATTAATGATTTTGAAATTGGTAAGGAAATTAATGGATATCCCGTAGTAGGAGGTACTGACGATATAGATAAATTTCTTAAAGAAGACTATTTTTTCATGTATGCAATACACATGATTGGTCGAAATGTTAAAAGCGAAGAGGTGTATTTAAAAATGAACATACCACAAGAACGGTTTGCTAAGATCATACATAAAACTGCTTTTGTTGCAGACAATGCGATACTTGAACCAGGTGTGTTTGTGATGTCGAATTGTTACGTGGGTCCGGCTACTAAAATTGGCATGTGTTGTATGATGATGGCAAATTCAATAATTGGGCACAATACAACAGCAGGACGCTTGTGCCATTTTTCGATGGGATCAATTATAGGTTCTTATGTTGAAATCGGAAATGTATCGGATATAACGATGGGTGCAAGAGTACTCGAAAAAAGGAAGATTGGTAATTATGCAGTAGCGGGTGCCAATTCATTTATTACTCACGACATACCTGATTATGAAATACATATTGGTAATCCGGCCAAGTTCTTTAAAAGAGTGAAAGAAGATTAAGATGAACATTCTAAGTTATTGGTTTTGGTTTAAAAAGAATCCCTTTAGAAGCAAAGAAGAAATAAAAAAAAATCAATTCCAATTATTAAAAAAACAAATAGAGAACGCTTATAAAAATTCGAAATTTTATAAAGAAATCTGGGATAGTGCAAATTTTCATCCGTCCCAATATAATTCAATTGATGACATGGAAAGGATCCCTGTCGTCTCAAAAAAAGATTTTAAAACTACTGATGCTAAAGATATAACAACCAAAGGGGATTTGTCGGGTTTGTATATTCATAAAACATCTGGATCAACAGGTATTCCTTTAGAAATATACTTCAATCGCGATGATTTATGGAGAAAAGATTTCATGTGGCTGCGAACCTATTTGCTTTCTGGCATGAATTATTCTTCGAAAAGCCTTGTGATGTGCGACCCGGAGGATATCAGAAAATCGAGTTGGTATCAAAAGTTTGGTGTTTTCAGAAATGAGTCAATCAATATTTTTAACGACCCTAAAGAAAATTATAATAGGATAGTAAAAAATAATTTTGATATAATGGTCGGGTATCCTATAGACCTTAAAATGATAGCAAAAATTATTATTGACAATAAAATTCGAGTTACACCCAAAGTTGTTTATTCTAGTGCAGGACTACTCGATCAGGATACCCGAAATCTTATCGAAAAGGCATTCAACGCACCTGTATGTGACTTTTACGGTTCCACAGAAGGTGGATGCATTGCATTTCAGACTCCGGGATCAGGATATTATTATACCCCCTCTGATATTAACTACCTTGAGATAAAAAACGGCACAAAAGTACAGTCTGTATATGATGCAAGTTATGGTGAAGCAATTATTACAAACTTATGGAACTCTTCATTTCCGGTAATAAGATATAACATTGGCGATTTCATAGAAATTGATCCTGATATTTATGCAGAGAACTCTAAAATAAATTTTCCGAGAATCTCAAGAATTATTGGAAAATATCTGGATTTTCTAATTTTTCCAAACAACATAGTTGTATCGCCAAATAAGATTAAAAATCTGCTCACGGATTTATCTGAAGTTGATTCATTTCAGGTATTTCAGGATAAATATGAAGAGATTGAAGTCAGGGTAGCTATTAATTCGGAAGGAAGTTACGACCGCGTTAAATCAGAAGTTCAAAAATTACTTAGTTCAATTCTTCCTGATACGGTTTTAATTAAAGTAAAAAAAGTTGAATCCTTCGATAGAAAGGCAAGTCGGAAGTTCAAAGTTATTGAATCTAAAATTGGCCAGCAGTATTTTGAAAGAAAATCAAACAACCTCTAATATTTATTAAAATTAACCAATTGTGCTATTAACATATAAAAGATTGATTGTCAGACTGAATTTATCGAAGTCATATTTCGATAAACTCAATATGACACTTGATTATTAGTCAGTTACTTTTTCAATAGCACAAGGCGTTAAAATTATATTGGCTTTATACCAATGCTCTCTATTGACTTGATTAATTCACAAGTTTAAAAAAAATAATGGACTTTAGCCCTATATGTGAATAATTCAGGTTAACACTTTATATTCAAAAGCGATGAATAAAACATTATCTATTATTTTCCTTTCCTATTATAGTGAAAAACGTGTTGAAGATGTTTTTTGCAAGACAAAAGAAGTAATGGAACGTGAAAATATTCCATTTGAATTTATTATTGTAGATGATGGCTCAAAAGATAATTCTTATGATACTGCATTGGAACTGGAAAAAAAGCATGAAAATGTAAAAGCATTCCAACTAAGTAAAAATTATACTGCTCATTATGCCAAATTTGCGGGTTTTTCATTATGCCTCGGTGCATGCGCCACTTCAATGCCTGATGATTTCCAACAACCATTAAACACTTATGTTGAAATGTATCGTCAATGGGAAAAGGGGAATAAATTAGTAATTCCATATAGACTTTCAAGAAATGACGGTTTTATTAAAGATATTTTTTCAAAAATATTTTATAAAATAATGAATGCTTTATCGGATATAAAATATCCCCCCGGCGGATGTGATGTTTTTTTAATTGACAGAGAATTAATTGATATTTTTAACACCAAAATCAGTCCTATAAACACCTCCACAACCATAGAAGTTTTAAGAATGGGATTCGATCCTGTATTTATACCTTTTCATCGCCCCAAAGTAAAATCAAAATCAAGATGGACATTTAAAAAAAAGTTAAAGTATGCTGCCGATTCTTTTTTTACATCATCAAACTTTCCAATAAAACTTATTATTTTTTCAGGGTTTATTACTTCATTTTTTTCAATTCTATTAATAATTACAACAATATTATTTAAACTTTTGGGCGAAAAATCCATAGGGGGATTTTCAGTTCCGGGCTGGGCAACAATAGTTATATTTATTTCATTATTTAGTGGTTTGATTCTTTTTTCTCTTGGTATAATTGCTGAATACATTTGGCGCATTTACGAAGAAGTAAAAAATAGACCCGGTTATATTATTAAAAAGAAAGATTAGTATCAGCAAATCCTTGATGATATTTTTAATAACAGTTACTTGTTAATTTTTTTACTAAAGAAATTATGGGAATACTAAAAAAAATTAACGATTTTCCACTTTTTGTAAAATCAATAATTTTT
>CAINEZ010000013.1 GCA_903847905.1 uncultured Bacteroidota bacterium | reverse complement strand
GAGATCCGAAATAGCCACCAAGAATGGTATTTAAAACAGATAATCCAATATAATCAGGATGCTTTTTTGTAAAAAGTAATTTACCTACTCTTATACCTGATTGTAGCGCGTTTTCCTTTGGAATAAAAATACTTTTTTCGGAACAGGGTAGTATTTTATATGTTTTTGTTTCTGTTTTATTACCTGCTGTCCATCCTTTGTTTCCAAGATGTTTATTAATCAAAGCAACTACTTTATCTTCCACTTTGCCTGAAATAATTATACGAAGATTTGACGGATGATAATAATTTTTATGAAAATTTATCAGGTCAGCAGGGACAACTTTATCATAATCTTCAATACTTGCTTTTTGTCCATAAGGGTGGTCTTTCCCAAACAACTGCTCAGCAAATTTTACATGCGCAAGATAATTTACACGTTGCATTAAAACAAGCTGATCCTGCTTTGTATTGGATAAAAGGACAGATAATTCATGCTGTGGGAAAATAGATTCCCTTATCATTTCGGCAAAAACAGGTAAAAGATTTTCCAGGTTTTTATTAAGCGAATACAATGAAATTGAAGTGCAATCTTTGTCAACCTCTGTTTCTATAAATGCCCCGTAAGAATCGAATAACTCCGCTAATACCGAAGCAGAATATTTTTTTGTCCCTTCTGTAAGCATTTTTAATGTTGAAAATGCAACAAGTTTTTTATCCTGATACCATGTGCCTGCATCGAAAACACATTCAATCTTTATCACTTCCTGAGTGCCTGCATTAAAGGAATACAAAGGAACTCCGTTATCGAGTGTTATTGACTCGGGATTAGTAAGTTTTATTTTACTTATTATTTTTATATCCGGTTGCTTTGTTCTGCCAAGGGTTTGCATTTAATATGTTTTAAAATTTATAACCTAAAAGTAATATTGGTCGTGGAAACCATGAATAAGTTGGATCATGTGATGTAATAGTAATATACTCATATTGCATGGTACTCGGATTCCATTTCAAATAACTATTTTCATAATATTTATAAATTGCTTTAGAATAAGACGCTCCAAATCCAATATCAAGAACCAATCGTTTTTTATTTGAAAAATAAATTCTTTTCCCTGTAGATATTCCCAATCCATAGTTGTTTATAATATAAGACCCATCGCTAAATCCCTTGGAGGTATTGTAATAAATTAAATACGGATTTAGCCAACAGTTATTTATAAATTTATATTTTGATGAAAAAAAATAATTATATCCTGATATTATACTAAATATAAATGTATCGGAATTTTCACCACTTGACTTATATTCATTAAAAGTAAGATTTAGCGAACTATTTGAAGAAATAAATCTTTCATATCCAAGTGAAGCAATACCTGAAAGATAGAAAGGGTAAATGCCTATAATTCCTTTAATCGCATTATTTTTTCTTTTTTCTTTTGTTTTAATAGTATCCTGCGCACTTGCCTGCTGTGGCAGGAACAGGCAATTGCAAATGGAAATAAAGAGTATGAGGAGGATTATTTTTTTCACAAAATTTATTTTTAATCAAAGTTGCCGACTGTAGACTGCAGGCTGACTTATGCCTTATTACTTGTAGACTTGTCTACTTTTTTACAAATATCATTTTTTTGCATTGTAATATAAAGTTGAACAATTTGTTTCCTTGAAAATTTCTTTTGCCTGTTGCATAATCATCTTAGTGGTTACTGCTCTGTATCTGTCTATTTCAGAATTGATCTTCCCTGCATCGCCCATTAGTTCTGCAAAAGCAAGATTCATAGCTTTGTTAAGAACATTTATTTCTGAAAAAATAAGTGTAGATTCAATTTTATTTTTTACTTTTTCCAATTCGGATTCATCAATATTTTCCTGTACTTTTTTCAGTTCCTCAAGTATGGCTTTTTCTGCTTCTTCCATCCCGATAGCTACCGGGACGCCATCTGTAAGTTTTCCTGCTATAATAAAAAGTCCTTTATCAAGGTCTCCGGAAACATACGCATTTATCTCACTAAAAAGCCGGTTTTTCATTAATAATTCTCTGAACATTCTTGATGACCTGCCATTAGAAAGTATATCCGATAAAAGATCAACAGTATGAAACTCTTTATCAACTCTTGCACAGCAATGATATACTTTGTAAATAGCATCAAGAGGCACTTTGCGATTCACGGAGAGTTTACGGGGATTTTTCTGAACTGGTTCAACGGGTAGGTTTCTTTTGTTTACACGTCCTTTGGGGATAGAGCCAAACCATTTTTCTGCAAGTTTTTTAATTTCATCTGTATCCACATCACCTGCAATTACCATAATTGCATTGTTCGGACAATAAAATTTCTTAAAGAAATCTTTTACATCTTTCATTGAAGCATTTTGAATGTGCGAAATATCTTTTCCGATAGTATTCCACATATATGGATGAACTTTGTATGCAAGTGGTTTCAGCAACAGGTAAACATCTCCGTAAGGCTGATTCAAATAACTTTGTTTAAACTCTTCAGAAACTACGTTTCGCTGCACATCTAAGCTTTTCTTTGAAAACGCAAGTCCAGCCATTCTATCGGATTCAAGCCAGAAAGCCGTTTCAAGATTTTGTTTTGGGAAGGTCAGATAATAATTTGTAATGTCGTTGTTAGTAAAAGCATTGTTTTCGCCGCCCACCTTTTGCAATGGTTCATCGTATTTCGGAATATTTACAGAGCCGCCAAACATGAGGTGTTCAAACAAATGAGCGAAGCCTGTGCGCTCAGGATCTTCATCGCGGGATCCAACATCATAGAGAATATTCATCGCGACAATAGGCGTGGAAGTGTCTTTATGAACTATCACCCTCAATCCGTTCGATAATACAAATTTGTCAAAAGCTATCATGATTTAATTATTTGCTGAATTTAAAAAGTAGGATAAATTTTATTTTTTTACCACTAAGACACTTAGATCAAATAGAACCACAGAGAAATTTCTAAGTGTTCCGATAGCTATCGGAATAGTGTTCTTAGTGTCTAAGTGGTGATTTTTGAGTTTATAGGAACGCTTTATTATTACTTCAAAAATACTTAATTTTTTTGTTATCATTTTAAATTTTACATTTGCGTTAATGAGTGAATCAAAATTTATACGTCGTTTAAGCATCTGGAGAGTACGACACATTAAAGAAAAACAGTTTGTCTATTTTCTGAGTATCGTTATTGGCTCAATAGCAGGACTTGGCGCTGTTGCGCTTAAAACGTCAGTTCATTATATAGAATTTATTTTAAGAGACACAAAAAGTACTGAAACACAAAACTGGCATTATTTGCTACTTCCGGGAATTGGTATTCTTCTTACAATATTATTTATTCGATTTTTTATCAAAGATGATATCGGGCATGGTGTTACCAGAATTCTTTATGCTATTTCAAAAAAGAGCAGTAAAATAAAACGACATAACACTTACTCTTCAATAATTGCTTGTTCATTCACAGGAGGATTCGGAGGCTCGGTAGGAATGGAGGCACCTATATTATATACCGGCGCTGCCATAGGTTCCAATATAGGGCAGATATTTCATTTGAATTATAAAACCATTACTCTTTTGGTAGGTTGCGGAGTTGCAGGCGCACTTTCTGCAATTTTCAAAGCTCCTATCACAGGATTGATTTTCGCTTTTGAAGTGCTTATGCTCGATTTAACTGCATTTTCTATCATACCTATTTTAATGGCTACAGTGACAGGTGCAATCGTTTCATCATTTTTATTAGGTGAAAAAATAGAATTTTATTTCACTGTAAAAGACACATTCGATTTCAATGCCATTCCTTTTTATCTTTTATTGGGTTTATTTACAGGGTTAATTTCACTGTATTTTGTGAGGATGAATTCTTATGTTGAGAGGATATTTCACGAAGTTTACAATCCTTATAAAAAACTTATCGTTGGCGGACTCTTGTTGGGGATTATGATATATTATTTTCCACCGCTTTATGGCGAAGGATATACTGCTATGAAATCCATTCTCAGCGGCAGAACACATGAATTGCTTGACAATAGTTCGTTTTATCAGCTATATAATAATCAGTGGATGTTTCTTGTTTTCCTTGCCATCTTGTTAATACTAAAAGTTATTGCCATGGCTGTTACAACAGGAAGCGGAGGCATTGGCGGTGTTTTTGCGCCAAGTTTGTTCATGGGCGGTGTGGCAGGGTTTGCATTTTCAAAAGCTATAAACATCCTTAATCCATCGTGGATAAAGCTTTCAGAAAGTAACTTTACGCTGGTAGGAATGGCAGGATTAATTGCAGGTGTGATGCAGGCTCCTCTTACAGCTATCTTTCTTATTGCAGAAATTACCGGAGGTTACGGGCTTTTTATTCCTCTTATAATAACGGCTTCAATTTCGTATATTACTATTCACTATTTCGAAAAACATTCAATCTACACAAAAACATTAGCTCAACACGGAGACCTTATTACTCATGATAAAGATAAAGCCGTACTTACTTTGATTAATGTGGGAAATGTAATTGAAAATGATTTTACTTCAGTTGCACCCGATGCATCTATGGGCGATCTGGTAAAAATAATTGCAAAATCAAAAAGAAATATTTTTCCTGTTATTGATGAAAATTTTAAATTCCAAGGCATGATATTGCTTGACGATGTCAGAGAAGTTATGTTCAACAAAGATGAATATGAAAAATTATTTGTAAGGGATTTTATGGTGCCGCCTTCTGATTTCGTAATGCTCAATGACAACATGGAAAGCGTTATGGAGAAATTTAAATCCACGGGATTATGGAATCTTCCGGTAATTGAGAACAACCGTTATTTAGGTTTTGTTTCGAGGGCAAATGTGTTTAATGTTTATAGGAAAAAACTTATTGAGTTTGCTGAGGAATGATGCAGTTCTCTTAAAATATTATTTAAATTGCAATTCAAAAAATGTTTATGTTAAAGAGAATAACTTTTATAATTGCGCTTTTTACTACCTGCATATTTATCAATGTCAGGGCGCAAATACTGACAGCAACAGAAATCATTAAAAAAGCTGATGAAAAAAGCAGAGGGCTAACAAGCCAGGGAGAAATGACCATGACTATTGTACGACCTGCCTGGACAAAATCTGTTACAATGAAAAGTTGGCAAAAAGGAACTAATTATTCAATGATATTGATAACAGATCCGGCAAAAGATAAAGGTCAGGTGTTCCTGAAAATCAAAACAGATATGTGGAACTGGGTACCTTCCATTGAAAAAATGATAAAGATTCCGCCATCTATGATGATGCAATCGTGGATGGGTTCTGATTTTACAAATGATGATCTTGTCAGGGAATCTTCAATAGTAATTGATTATACTCATAAATTACTTGGCAAAGATTCATTAAGGGGACAAATGTGTTACAAAATAGAATTGATTCCGCTTGCCGATGCTGCTGTTACCTGGGGGAAAGTAATCATGTGGATCACTGTTGACAGTTTCAATCAATGGAAAACGGAATATTATGACGAGGATATGAAGCTTGTAAATATTATGAATGCTTTTAATATAAAAAAGATGGGAAATAGAGAAATACCAACTAAAATGGAAATCTCCTCACAGGATAAAAAGGGAAATAAAACAGTACTTGAAATAAAAAGTATGATATTCGATCAATCAATTGATGATAATTTTTTCTCGCAGCAAAACATTAAAAAGTTAAGTCAAAAAGTTAAGTAAATACTTATGAAAAACTATTTCCGGCTTGCCTAGAGAAACATATGGAGAAATAAGCGAAGAACAATGCTTACTGCAGCATCCATTTCGCTGGCAATTTTTCTTGCTTTGATAATGCGCTCCATGCAAACAGGAGTTTTTAGTCATATTATAGATAATATTGTTCAATCATATACAGGATATATACAGGTACATAAAAAAGGATATTGGAACGAAAAAGAGGATATTAATAATTCCTTTAAACTAAATGATTCATTGATTAATAAAATTAATTTTATTGATAATATTTCAATATATGTTCCGCGTCTTGAATCTTTTGCAATGGCTTCAAAAGATGAGCAGACAAAAGGTGTTGTTTTAATTGGTATCGATCCTTACAAGGAAAACAGGTTATCTTCTATCTCAAAAAAAATAGTCAGCGGAAGATATCTCACAGATGATGATAATGGTATTTTAGTATCAAAAAATCTTGCTAAGTATTTAAAGTTAAAAGTTAACGATACGCTTGTACTAATAGGGCAAGGCTTTGAGGGTACAAGCGCTGCAGGGAAATATCCGGTTATAGGTATTATTCATTTTTCCTCACCTGATTTGGATAATCGAATGGTTTATATGAACCTTCCTGTATGTCAGGAATTTTTTGGTTCCGAAAACAGGCTTACATCAATATCATTTAACCTGGTTGATCCTGATAATATTGATAAAACTTATAAAGAAATAAAAAACGCAATAAATTCTGATCAATACGAAGTAATGAAGTGGGATGAAATGCTTGTTGAAATTACTCAATTTATTAAGTCGAAAAATATAGGCAGCTATTTATTGCTTGGAATTTTATATATGATTGTAGCTTTCGGAATCTTTGGGACAGTACTAATGATGACATCAGAAAGAATCAAAGAATTTGGGGTAATGGTATCGATCGGAATGCAAAAATCAAAGCTTGCTTTAATTGTTGTTATAGAAATGATTTATATCGGGATAACAGGAATCCTTATAGGAATGATAGCAGCAACACCAATAATTTATTATTTCTATTCCAATCCTGTAAGGTTGAGTGGGGATATGGCAAAAACCATGGAGGATTTTGGAATGGAACCATTGTTAACAGTAGCTTTTAATAGCGATATTTATATTACTCACAGCTTGCTTATATTGTTAATTGTTGTTTTTGCAATTATTTATCCGGTTCAAAAAGTAATGAAGTTAAATGTAGTAAATGCTTTACGTAGCAAATAAAAAATAGTTTATTTAAAATCTAAGTTAAATATGATTTGGTCAATTGCGTGGAAAAATATTTGGCGAAATAAACAAAGAAGTGTTATTGTAATTTTATCTATGGCAATAGGCTTGCTTGGCGGCACATTCACTGCTGCGATAATTTTTGGAATGTGTGATCAAAAAATCAATGCCTCGGTAAACAAGGAAATTTCGCATATTCAATTACACAATCCTAAATTTCTCGAAAACAATGAAGCCCAATATTCAATTAAAAATGCTGATAGCATTGTTGAATATATCAGCTGTATGCCTTGTGTTAAAGCGGTTGCCAGAAGAACAAAAGTTCCAGGAATGGTAAATTATTCTACTATTTCCTCCGGTGTACAGATAGTTGGTATCAATCCGAAAGAAGAAAAAAACACAACCACGATTTATCAGACCATTTGTGATTCATGCGGGAAATACTTTGAAGGAGTAAAAAAAAATCCGGTAGTAATAAGCAGGAAACTTGCAGATAAATTGAATGCGCGCTTACATTCAAAAATTGTTTTGCGATTTCCAAGACCAGACGGAGAAATTCAAACAGAAGCATTTAAGATAGTGGGTATTTATCAAACATCTAATACTGTTTTTGACGAAACGAATGCTTTTGTAAGAAATAGTGATTTATCAGATTCATCAGGGTTATTTTTTCAAACACACGAAATAGCTGTTTTGCTAAAGAATAATGATTCATTGGCTTCCGTTACAGCGAAGATAAAAACAAAATATCCTAAGCTAAGCGTTATGACATGGAAAGAGATAGAGCCACAATTAGCATTGCTGGAAGATGTATCGGGAGTGGAACTATATATTATATTAGGGATCATACTTTTTGCATTAGCTTTTGGAATTGTAAACACAATGCTTATGGTAGTTCTTGAAAGAGTAAGAGAGCTCGGAATGCTGATGGCAATAGGCATGAACAAAATCAGGATTTTTAAAATGATTATACTCGAAACGCTTATGCTCACCATGACCGGTGGAATAATTGGAATGATTCTTAGCGGAATATTGCTTTTGTCTTTTGGTAATAATGGCCTGGATTTTTCATCGTTAAGCAAAGGCTTGGAATCTTTGGGTTATGAAGCTGTGATTTACCCTAAAATAAGCCTGGAGTATTTTTTGAATTTATCACTAATGATAATAATTACCGGGATACTATCTTCCATATACCCTGCTCAAAAGGCTTTGAAATTAAGACCGGCAGAATCTGTAAGAGCTGAATAATTTTAAAATGATTCACAATATAAAATTTAAGTCATGAACATCATTGAAATTAAAAACCTTGTAAAAATATACGATGAGAAAACTGTTCCTGTGTATGCTATAAATGGAATTGATCTATCGTTTCAGCAAGGCGAATTTACAGCTATTGTGGGACCTTCCGGTTCTGGCAAAACCACTTTTCTTAATTTGATAGGCGGACTGGACAAACCTACGGAAGGAGATATTTTAATAGACAATATCAATATTATTAATTTTAACTCCCGCCAGATAACTGATTTCAGAATGAGAAATATCGGTTTCGTCTTTCAGTCATTTAACCTTATTCCTGTGCTTACAGCAAAAGAAAATGTGGAATTTATAATGCATCTTCAGGGGCGTTCGAAAGCAGAACGGGAAAAAAGAACCGACGAATTACTGAATTCCGTAGGATTGAGTGATAAAAAAAACAGCCGTCCGAATAAATTATCCGGTGGACAACAGCAGAGAGTAGCAGTTGCGCGCGCTCTTGCATCAAAGCCAAAATTTATTCTTGCCGATGAACCTACAGCAAACCTTGATTCAAAATCAGCTGAAAATTTGCTGGATATTATGGGAAAACTTAATAAAGAAGAAAATATTACTTTTATTTTTTCGACTCATGATGCTCGTGTTGTAAATAAAGCAAGAAGAATAATTACCATTGAAGATGGAAAGGTGTTATCAGATGTATTAAAATAAAAAATTAATAATTAATCTTCTTTAACCTGATTAATTCACAAAAGTTTAATTTTGGGCTAAAGCCCTCTAATATTATGAATTTTATTAACCACGACCTAAAGGTCGTGGCAATTGATTTAAAACCAGAGTTTGATCTATAGCCACGACCTTTAGGTCGTGGGATAGAAACAATTGATATCAAGGGACTTTAGTCCAATTTGTGAATTAACTATGTTAACAATTTTGACGAAAACGGTTTTTGGAAAAACTACTGAACAGACATCTTTTATTTAAAGTAATTGTTTTAATTTCTCTCTTTTTTATTATACAACCCCCG
>CAINEZ010000012.1 GCA_903847905.1 uncultured Bacteroidota bacterium | reverse complement strand
TCTTTTTCTTTGGAAACACTTAATTATCAAAGATAAAATGCTTTGATAAATTTTATAAAACCTGTAAAATTTTTTATTGTTTTTTCATAAATAATATATAAATTGCGACCTTATTGTTAAGCAATGATATCGCAATGAAGAATTTTTATTACCGTTTTCTTAAATTATTATTATTTTCAGCATTATCGCTATTCTCTGTAGCCTTATTGGCGGATAGGACAGGATCGCCTGAAGAAAAAAATGCAAAAGAAAAAGGCTTCAACGCCGGAGAAATGATCATTGAGCACATCTCTGATTCTCATGAATGGCATATCATTAAAATTGGCGAAACCGAAGTTACAATTCCTCTTCCTGTAATTCTTTACGATAATGGTAAAATAATTATTTTTTGTTCCTCGCGTTTCAATCATGGAGAAGAAACTTACAACGGGTACAAGCTGGAAAAAGAAGGCGCAAACAAAGGTAAAATTGTTAAATTGCAGGCAGATGGTTCTGATGATAAAAACGTTTCGCTCCCATTAGATCTATCCATTACAAAAAATACTCTTTCGGCTTTTATTTGCATGATTATTTTATGTGTGATTTTTATTTCCATTGCTCGCAGATACTCTCGCAACCCAAATAGGGCGCCAAAGGGCTTGCAATCGGTTCTGGAATTTTTAATAATTTTTATTCGTGATGATATTGTTAAGCCGGCTATAGGAAAGAAGTATGAAAAATATATGCCTTACCTGCTTACTCTTTTCTTTTTTATATTTTTCAGTAATTTGCTTGGGATAATTCCTTTCTTTCCAGGGGGGGCAAACCTTACGGGTAATATCGCCGTTACAATGGTACTTGCTTTATTTACATTTACTATTACTACTTTCAGCGGAAATAAAAGTTATTGGATTCATATAATAAACACACCTGGCGTTCCATGGTGGCTAAAGATACCAATTCCTTTAATGCCTATTGTTGAAATTGTTGGTGTTTTAACCAAACCATTTGTATTAATGGTTCGTCTTTTTGCTAATATTGCCGCAGGACATATAATTGTTCTTGGCTTTATTGCTTTGATTTTTATATTCGGACAAATGAATATAGCCATTGGATATGGGACATCTATTGTTTCGGTAGGATTCTCGATATTTATGGGATTTCTCGAACTTTTAGTTGCATTTTTACAGGCTTATGTATTTACATTATTGTCATCAATATATTTCGGAATGGCAACAGAAGAACACGATAATCATGAAAAAATAGAACGCTGATAACGCAGATGTTTATGATAAACGCAGATAATTATAAACATTCGGATATTACAGAAAAAATTATCAATGCGTTTTTCAAAGTATATAATACGCTTGGTTATGGATTTTTGGAAAAAGTTTATGAAAATGCTTTATATATTGAACTCGTTTCAATGGGATTGTTTGTTGAAAAACAAAAAGCGGTTAAAGTATATTATGAGGGGGATCAAATAGGAGAGTATTTTGCCGATTTAATAGTTGACGGATGTATAATCGTTGAGTTGAAAGCAGCAGAATCTCTACGTAAAGAACACGAAAATCAACTGATAAATTATTTAAAAGCAACGGAAATAGAAGTAGGTTTACTTTTAAATTTTGGTAAAAAACCAGAGTTCAAACGGAAAGTTTTTTCAAACGAAAAAATAATGGAACGCTGAATGTGCAGATGATTATGATGAATGCGGATAATTATAATAATTTAAAATTCTCAAATAAAAATCATATTTTATCATAAGCAATCCGTGTCATCTGCGTTCTATTATAATAAAGAATAATTAAAATAAATTTTCAGTAATAACCTAAATTTAATCATTATGTCAATGTTATCAGTAATTATGCAGGCAGTAAGCGATCTTGCCCCCGTTGCAAAAATGGGAGCAGGAATAGGTGCGGGTATTGCAGCAGTCGGAGCAGGTATCGGCATAGGCCGTATAGGCGGAAGCGCAATGGAATCAATTGCACGTCAGCCGGAAGCGGTAGGCGATATACGCACGAACATGATTGTGGCAGCAGCGCTTATCGAAGGTGTCGCTTTCTTCGCTATTGTGGTTTGTTTGCTTATTCTTTTTATTTAAGCTTCGAACAGAAAAGTCTCATTCCGGCGCCAGCCTGCAGTTGGCAGGGTTGGCCGGAGTGATGCTTTTTTATGGTTATTTAATTGTGTGCTTTTATTAAAGATTGCCTGACAGATATGTGATTGCCCAATAGTTAAAAATCAAAAAATGAAAAAACAAATTTTATTTTCAGTTGTATTTTTATCCTTTTTGTTGGTGGCTTTTATTCCGAAAGATAAAGGAAAAACTGATAATATTGGTTTCAGTTTTAAAGAAATTGAAAAGTCTGTTGCTAAAATAACGGATTCATTATATGCGGGAAAATATGAAGTATCAAATAGCCTGTACCATTTTTTTGAAATGGATCTTATAACCAATAATAAAAAAGAGTTATTGAAAATTTCACGTCCAGATACTCTAAATTGGAGAGATAAATTAGAATACAACGAACCCCTTGTTGAACTTTATTTTCGTCATCCTGCTTATCAAAATTACCCTGTTGTAAATATTTCTTATAAAGCAGCCACTTTATTTTGTGAATGGCTAACTGAAAAGTATAACGCTAATCCTAAACGCTGTTTTAAGAAAGTAGTGTTCAGGCTTCCATCGGAAAAAGAATGGGAAAAGGCAGCTAAAGGGGGAAATAATATATCAATATATCCATGGGGCGACAGGTTAATGCAAAATAAGTATATGTGCAATTACAAAAATATCGGAGATGAATTTATAAAATACGACACTCTTACGAAAAAATTAATAATTGATCCGGACTACAATACCTTTGGTGTAGCAGAAAACTTAAATGATGCAACAGATATTCCTGCTCCTGTAAACTCGTATTTACCTAATAATTTCGGGCTATATAATGTTTGTGGAAATGTAGCTGAAATGGTACAGGAAAAAGGAGTTTCACGAGGTGGTGGTTGGAAAAGCCCTGGTGGTGATGTTAGAATTAAATCAAGAGCACATTATATGAAATCTTCCACCGATCTTGGGTTTCGTTATTTTATGGAAATAATTGAAAAATAAGTTGAGATCAGCTTTTTATCACTAGTGCAAAAAAGTCAAATAAATAAAATGAAAATAATATGAAAAAAGCCCTACTCTTTGCAATCCTGGCATTATCAATTAATGCTTTTGCTCAAAACCTGCCTTACCTGCAGGCAGATAAACGAATAACATCTAATATGCACCATCCAACATTAAATTCAATGGAAGATGTTAGGAATAAGATGGGAAATGGAGAATGGAAAGCAAACGAAATCTATTCCGAAAAGAATTTAGAACGTGCTATCGAGCATCAAAAAACCAAGCAACTAATACAAATATATGATAGTGTTTACGAGTGGCAATGGGATACGCTAAACATTGGATGGAAGATCGATTATAAATATATTAATATAGTTTATGATGCCCAAAATAATATGATAAGTAGCATGGCCCAAAAATGGAATGGCAATGTATGGGTAAATGCTTATAAAGATAGCTCTTTATACGATGCCAGCAATAATGAGATAAGTTACATATCGCAAGAATGGAACGACAGCACCTTGATCTGGGTAAATGAATATAAGGACAGTTCTTCATACGATGTCAACAATAATGAGATAAGTTACATATCACAAGAATGGAACGACAGCACCTTGACCTGGGTAAATGAATATAAGGACAGTTCTTCATACGATGCCAACAATAATCAAACAAGTTATTTATCACAAAGTTGGAACAACAGCACCTTGGCTTGGGTAAATTCCTATCAAGCCACCTATACATACAACGCCAACAATAATACTACAGGTTCCATATCTCAAATTTGGAACGATAGCACATCGACCTGGGTAAATTACTATCATTACACCTATACCTACGATGGAAATAATAATCGTACAAGTTATCTATCACAAAGATGGAACGATAGCACCCTGATCTGGATAAATTATCGTCAGTACACTTATACATACGATGCTAACAATAATCGTACAATTTCATTTGAACAAATTTGGGATGTTAGTGCCTGGAAAAATGAATATAATAGTACCTATACTTACGATATCAACAATAATCAAATAGGCGAATTAGAACAAATCTGGAATGACAGTGCCTGGATAAATGACTTTAAAGACACCAATACTTACGATGCCAATAATAATCAAACAAGTGGTTTAGGTCAAACATGGAACGACAGTATTTGGGTATATGCCTTTCTATTCAATTCTCTCTACGATGCCAATAATTTCGAAATAAGTGAAGCATTCAAAATTTGGGATAGTATTGGCGTTAATATTATGTATGGCGATAGTTTTCACTATTATTATAATACTGTTGTAGGAATAAATGATTTGATGGCGCAGAAAGGAAATAT
>CAINEZ010000011.1 GCA_903847905.1 uncultured Bacteroidota bacterium | reverse complement strand
GAAATTTTTTAATAATATATGCGTCGAGTCTTTTGTAATTCATCGTGATATTTCTTTTGCAAAGTTAAAAATCTTGATGAACTTTTTATCGACACTTAAAAAAGAATATATTTTAATATTTAACAACAAAATAAAAAAATATGTTTTGTAATCGGTAATCAGTAATCATGGTTTGTCCTGATTACCGTTTACCGATTACTTATAATTTTCTATATTTTACAAATTATATATATTCCCCTCAACTCATTATCCATATAAATAATTAATTTAGCACAACATTATGGACAAATTGGATTTGATATATAAAGTCGGGATTACACTTATACCAGGTGTTGGAGACGTGAATGCAAAAAAAGTTATTGCATATTGCGGAGGTGTGGAAGCTGTTTTCAAAGAAAAGAAAAAAGCGCTGATTAAAATTCCGGGGATAGGTTTAACAGTTGCTGAATCTATTACAAAAAACAATGTCTTGTCGAGGGCTGAAGAAGAAATTAAATTTCTGGAAAAGCATAAAATCGCCCCGCTTTTTTTTCTCGACAAACAATATCCCGAAAGGTTAAAGCATTGCGATGATAGCCCTGTGATGCTATACTATAAAGGTAATTCGGATTTGAATGTAAGGAAAGTTGTAGGCATTGTCGGTACACGTAACGCTACTGATTACGGGAAAAAAATTTGCAGTGAGATAGTTGAAGGTCTTGCCCCTTACAATGTTATGATTATAAGCGGGCTTGCTTATGGCATTGATGTTCATGCACACAAAGCCGCGCTTAATTTAGGACTTGATACAATCGGGATTTTGGGACATGGGCTTGACAGGATGTATCCTGCAGTACATAAAACTACTGCCGAAAAAATGATAAAACAAGGTGGACTTATTACTGAATTTATGAGTGATACTGCGTTTATACGCGAAAATTTCCCAAAGCGAAACAGGATCATTGCCGGAATGATAGATGCATTAGTGGTTATTGAAGCTGCTAAAGAAGGAGGCGCCCTGATTACTGCAGATATTGCGAATAGTTACAACCGTGATGTATTTGCAGTGCCAGGCAAAATTACCGATCGTTTTTCGGAAGGCTGCAATGACCTTATTAAAAGAAATAAGGCAGCGCTGATAAGTTCCGCTAAGGATATTATTTATATTATGAGATGGGAAGAAAAAAAAGAAAAGAAATCTGCCAATATCCAAAAACAATTATTTGTGGAACTTTCAGAAGAAGAAAAGAAAGTGGTAGATATTTTAAATGGTTCCGGTAGTGTTTCTGTTGATATGATAAGCTTGAAAATGAATCTTCAGGCAAGCAAAGTTGCAGCAGTATTGCTAAATCTCGAATTTCTTGGAATTATTAAATGCCTTCCCGGTAAAATGTATCAGCTATTATGAAAGGCATAGTAACAAAATCGACCGGCAGTTCTTATATTGTAATGTGTGATGATGGCACTCGTTATGAGTGCAGGCTTAAAGGCAAATTTAAAATAAAAGATATCAGCAGCACAAATCCATTATCTGTAGGCGATAATGTGGGTTTTGATTTACCCGGAGATAAAACCGTAGGGCTTATATCAGAAATAGAAGACAGGCGTAATTACATTGTTCGCAAATCTATAAAGCTTTCAAAACGACAGCACATAATTGCATGTAATATCGATCAGGCTGTAATTATTGTAACCCTTGCTTTTCCGCGCACATCAACAGGCTTCATTGATAGGTTTTTAATTACTGCCGAAGAATACCACATTCCGGCATTCATAGTTTTTAATAAAGTTGATCTTTATACCGATTACCATCTTGATTATTTAAAAGAGCTTAAAGAAATTTATGAAAATATCGGCTACGGATGCATAATAACTTCTGCTACCGAAAACAAAGGTCTTGATGAATTCAAAGGATTGCTGAAAGGGAAAATTAATTTATTGGTCGGACATTCGGGAGTTGGTAAATCTGCGCTTATCAATGTTATTCAGCCGGGGTTAAATTTGAAGCTGGGAAAAATTTCCGAGTATCACTTAAAAGGGCGGCATACCACTACTTTTGCCGAAATGCATCCATTATCGTTTGGCGGTTTTATAATTGATACTCCCGGTATCAAAGAGCTTGGAATGATACATGTGAAGCCCGAAGAAATTGCAGGATACTTTCCCGAAATGCGCGCTTTACTTCCTAAATGTAAATTTTACAACTGCACTCACGTTCACGAGCCCGATTGCGCGGTACTTGACGCTCTTGAAAAAGGTGAAATAAATACTTTGCGCTATCGCAATTATCTGGGGATGTTGAATGATGAAGGGATTGAAAAAGGTAAGGAGTGGGAATAGAAATCAAAAGTTCAATGTTTAAAGTTGAAAATAGAATGTTCAATGTGCAATGTTCAATAATCAATGTTCAAAGGGAAAAGGGATAAATAAATAAGGCACCTGCCTACCGGCAGGTAAGTAAAAAGAAAATAAAAAATGAATAAAGATATTCAAGAAAAAAAGACTTTTACAAAAATAGATTTTTCTGAAAAAAATTTGTCAAATAGTGAATTTGAAGCGTGCGTATTTATAAGTTGCAACTTCTCGAAAAGCGAATTGTCTGACAGCGACTTCATAGATTGCAAATTTGAAGATTGTAATTTTGGCATGGTTAAATTCAAGAATACGGGATTGAAAAATGTTAGTTTCACAGGTTGTAAATTGATGGGCGCAGATTTTACAAGATGTAAAGATTTTCTTCTTTCTTTCTATTTTGATAAATGCACTTTAGATTACTCAACTTTTTGCAAGAAAAAAATAAATAAAACAATATTTAAAGACTGCTCTATCAAAGAAGTTGATTTTTCTTTTGCTGACCTTACCGCTTCATGTTTTCTGAATTGCGACCTAACCAGAACTGTTTTTCATCAAACAATTATAGAAAAAGTAGATTTTCGCACTGCGTATAATTATTCTATTGACCTTGAATTAAACAGAATAAAAAAAGCAATGTTCTCGGCATCCGGTATAATAGGGCTATTAGACAAATATCAAATCATAATTGAGTAATTTATGTTACACAAGAATACATATGAATACTAAATTCAGAGGTCAGGCAGAGTCGTTCCACATGTGCGTGACGCCGCCGGTTGCAGACCTTCATCGTCGATACAGCATTTTTTTATATGTTTATCACTAAATTGACAATAGTTTTTTTATTTATAATAGTTCCATTAACTATTATATGTATGATATATTCTATAAGACATGGGAAAGCTTTATATCGAATTTTAATTATTTTATTTTTCTTTTTACTTCTTTATTCTGCATCTATCTGGAATCGCGGCGTACCTGACAAAGGTTGTTTATCTATAATTGACTTTAATATTATTAATTCTTATAAATCAATAATTGGACAGACTGATTATTGCAATCAGAGATTTATATTCTTTCAATTATCCGAATTAGGATGTTGGACAGGATCAATTGTTATTTTTAGTTTAACAATATTAACTTATATATCTCGGCGAAAAAAAAATAAAACTGCAGCCTAACTTCGCATTGCTTCAATGGCTCGTATTAATTCGATAGAAAGAAAAATAAATTGAAAAATGAATGGGTGACAGGGAGAAACGGTGAATGGAAGCTGGCCTCCGCAGCTACGGAACAAGCAGCACTCGGTATTAGCATTTATTAAAGCAACCCTTCTCAACATATTCTCGTCTTTAATTTGAGAAACTTATTTTTATTATAACAATTATCATTATGAAAAAAAGATACCTTATTACAATAGGATTTATTGTTTGTTGCTTCTTCGGCAAAGCTCAAACAGTAACAGATATTGACGGGAATACCTATAACACTGTCCATATCGGTTCGCAGACATGGATGGCTGAAAACCTGGCCACCACCAAATTAAATGACGGCACATCAATTCCATTAGTGACTGATAGTATTGCGTGGTTCGGGTTAACAACACCAGGATACTGCTGGTATAAAAATGATTCATCAAATTATAACAGGCCATGGGGTGCATTGTACAACTGGTTTACTGTGAATACAGGTAAGCTGTGCCCCACAGGCTGGCATGTACCTTCAAATACTGAATGGCACACACTGGTTTTATTTCTCGATCCTGCCGCTCAAAACTGTTATTGCACTGAAAGTTCTGCAGCAGGCAATGATCTGAAAGAAACAGGTCTGACCCATTGGGGAAATGGAAACAATGGAACCAACAGCAGCGGCTTTACAGCAGTGGGAACGGGATTCAGGAACTATTTCAACAAATCGTTCCAGGGACATACTGCAGTTACATATTTCTGGACATCAACCCCCAATACTCCTCCTTATGCTACTGTCTGGCACAGGTATATTCAAAACAGCAGTGCTAATGTTTATGAATACCTCGATCAGAAATACCAAGGCATGTCGGTGCGATGCATAAAAGATTCTATTACTACAGTCATGCAGATCGAAAACAATGAGCAGCAAATAAAGATTTATCCCAATCCGGTATCAGAAAAAGTTGTAATAATGAATAATGAAAACAAAGAATTAAGCATTGTACTTTACAACATATTAGGACAAGTCATGTTTCAGCAGCATGTTATAAATACCAAAAATGAGATCGATATGTCCGGATTACCCGAAGGAATGTACCTGATCAAAATCATATCTGCTGATTTTTCTTTTGAACAAAAACTGAACAAAAACTAATTAAAAAAAACTGCAAAAATGAAAACAATAAAAATCCTAGCTCTGCTGATGCTATCCGCTGCAGTCATTCAGGCTCAGAATTATATGATTTATTTTGCCGGAACCGGAGCAAGCGCTACCGTAGATTCGGTAAAAATCGAGAACCTTTCACAATGCACAAGCCTGACGATCGGCGGTGCAGATATCCTAAACCTTTCTTCGGTTACAGGTATAGATCAGAACATAGATGTGTCCCTGAATTTCGTGAATATTTATCCAAATCCTTCTCCCGGATATTTTACTGTTGAGATAGAATCTGCTTCAGACAACAATGTATGTATCGGTATTTATGATATTTTGGGAAAATCAATTCTTAAACAAAATAAATTTTTGAAAAAAGGATATCGGAAATTTAATATCGACGGAATTCCCAAGGGCATTTATATTTTTAAGGTCGAATCAGATCTTTATCAATATTCATCGAAGCTTATCAGCAATGCCGTTTCTGAAAAGGTACCAGAAATAAAAACTGTTGAATCGATGGAAAAACCCGATATTCAGAAGGACCTGAACGAAACTGCTGAAACAAAAGATAGCAAAGGTGGAAAATCTTTGATATCAATGCTATTCAATGCAGGCGACACACTAAAACTTACAGGGAAATCAGGAAACTATAGAACTATCAGTATGCTGTTTCCGAATCAGGACCAGACAGTAACTTTTAATTTTGTCAATTGCACCGATGCTGACAGTAATCATTATGCGGTGGTACAGATAGGTTCGCAAATATGGATGGCGGGAAATCTTAAAACTACCAAATACAGGGATGGGTCAGTGATACTAAATGTTACTGACAGCGCCACTTGGGGCAGCACTACCGCCGGCGCCTGGTGTGATTTTCTTAATGATCCTGCAGAAGGAGCGTATTACGGGCATTTATATAACTGGTATGCAGCTTCTGATAGTCGGAATATTGCTCCGCTCGGATGGCATGTGGCTTCAAATGCAGAATGGAATATAATGGAGAAGTTCGTTGACAATACCGTGGATACAACAGCGTTGGGAGGCACGGGCGCTGAAATAGGAAGAATACTAAAAGAAGGGTGCAACACCCGATGGCAGTATTATGATTCTACTGCAGGATGGAATTCAGCAGGATTCACAGCGCTTTGCTCTAACTTCAGAAATTCATCAGGGGCATGGAGCCTGGCACCTAATAATAATCACGACGACAGCTTCTGGACTGCCACACACTATAATGCCAACATGGCGTGGAGTAAGAGCTTTCGCTGGTGCGCATGCGACATTTTCAGTATTTTTAACTTTAACAGAGCAGGATCATCAGTTAGGTGTATAAAGGATAATTAAGCAACTAAATGCTTACGCATTGCTTCAATGGCTTGTGTCCCTAAAGCTATCAGAAGACGGTGTAGCGATGTGTGGTTTGAAAAAAATATTAAGGCGGACAAGTCAGACCTGTCTAGCCGGCAAGACTGGAGAAGTTGGACGTGTCCGACTCCGCAGTTGCAGAGCAAGCAATACATGGTTGTTATTTCAAATAATTGGCGTGAATTTCCCTTCCTGCTTTTAATCTTACGATTCCGCTTCTTTCAGCTTTTCCCTTAAATCCATTTTCCTTAGTACCGGGGCTATTTTAGCTGTGATACCTGCAATAAGCAAGGTCATACTTCCGCCAAAAATTACCGAAGGTATAAGTCCGAGGATCCTTGCTGCCAGCCCCGATTCGAAAGAACCAATTTCATTTGAAGAACCGATAAAAATACTATTCACTGCAGCTACTCTGCCCCGCATATTATTGGGAGTAAATAATTGAATAATAGTTTGACGAATAATAACGCTTACCGTATCAAACATTCCACTTAAAATTAATAAAACCATCGAAAGCATGAAATACTTTGAAAGGGCAAATAATATCATAGAAACGCCGAACATGGTAACGCATAAAAATAATTTTATTCCGGTTTTTTTTACAGGAGGATAGTAAGCAAGTATGATTGACATTACCACCGCGCCTATTGCCGGGGCAGATCGCATGATGCCCCAATATTCAATTCCGATATGCAAAACCCTGTCGGCAAACACAGGGATCATAGCAACAGCACCACCGAAAAGCACAGCAAACATATCAAGTGATAAAGCGCTGAGCAGTATCTGATTTTTGAAAACAAATTTTATTCCTGAAGAAAGACTTTGTAACAATGATTCTATCTTTTCCTGAACCGGAACCTGCCTTTTTTTAAGAAATAAATAAAGAAACAATCCTATAATAATTAGAACAAGAATTATAAAATATGATGCCTGAACACCAATAAATTTATAAGTAAGTCCGCCGATCGCCGGACCAACAACCGCTGCTATTTGCCATACAGCGCTATTCCAGGTAGAAGAATTTGCATAAAATTTTTTAGGAACAATCTGAGCCATTACCGCAATTTGAGATGGATAGATCAAAGCCCTTGCAAGACCTGTAATAGCAATAATTATAAAGAAAGGCAGTGTGCCATATTTTTGTACTATGTTACCAATTCCCATTGTCAGGAATAACAATGCGCATACACATATTAAATATAAAAGCATTGTGCTTATAATGATTTTCTTTCTGCTGAATTTATCGGCAATATGTCCGGAAAACAGAGCCATAAAAATAAAAGGAATTGCTTCGAAAAGCCCTGTTAAACCAAGTAAAAATTCATCTTTGGTCATTTCATAGATCTGCCAGCCGACAATTATGGATTGCATCAATGTGGCAACGGTAGTGATAAAGCGCGCAAAAATAAAAAAACGGAATTCTTTTATTCTAAGCACTGCATAAGGATCGTGTTTAACTTCCTGTGTATCCATGATAAATAGTATCTGCACGAAAACACTAAATAAATCGCTGCAAATATAATCAGAATCATATTATTAAAAATACATGTTTTATTCATGAACAATAGTTCGATAATAATTTAATAACCCTGAATTATTAATAGCGAATTTAAAACTAACTAATTAAATAAAAGT
The DNA here is from genome assembly GCA_903847905.1 of uncultured Bacteroidota bacterium. GTDB lineage: Bacteria > Bacteroidota > Bacteroidia > Bacteroidales > CG2-30-32-10 > CAINEZ01. The sequence continues at coordinate 1,138 of CAINEZ010000011.1, read as the reverse complement.
TACCACTGAGGCACTTAGATCACATAGAAACACTAAGAAATTTCTAAGTGAAACATAGTGTTCTTAGTGTCTAAGTGTTGACTTTTAAGTTTTTTAAAATATAATTATTATATACTTGAGTAATTAAATTTGAAAATGTAATTTTGCAATAATTTACAATAAATTAGAATGAAACTAGCGAAGAATTTAAATTAAACAAAATGAGAGAAAAAAATATTTTTATTACCCGAATTATTTTAATCTTTATATTATTTATTTTTTCTAAAATTCTGTTTTCTCAAAACTATATTGTTTCAGGAAGAGTTATTGATTCGCAAACCAAAGAACCGCTTGCTTTTGTTAATGTACTTGTAAACAGTAAAAATTATCACGTTCTGCAAACCAATATTGACGGCTATTTCAGAATAGAGTTGTCTTTAAAAACAGATTCGCTTTTATTTAGTTATGTTGGTTACGAAAATTATACTTTAAAAAATTCAAATTTCAAAAAAAATTGTTTAATCGAACTTCACAGAAAAGAATTTCAGCTAAAAGAAGTTGTCGTTTTCCCTGGCGAAAATCCAGCGCACCGTATTATTAATAAAGTTATAGAGAACCGTGATAAAAATAATCCTGAAAAAACACGATCGTTTACTTATTCTTCATACAACAAAATGCTTGTTAAAGCTTATCGTGATACTATTAAAAAAAATATTTTACCGGTTGAAAAACCATCTCCTGCTAATTCTGACACTTCAAAAAAAGTTAGCTTATTTAAAGATCAATATTATTTTATGATGGAAAGCGCTACAGAGCGTAAGTTCATGTATCCTGACAGAAACAATGAAAAAATAGTTGCTACAAAAACTTCAGGATTTAAAGACCCTATGTTTTCAACATTGTTTTCGCAAATGCAATCGTTTTCGTTTTACAATGAGTTTATCCAAATTATATTTTGTCCTAAAAATTATTTAAATCCAATCAGTAAAGGAAGTACAAATAAATATTTTTTTCTTATGGAGGATACACTCTATGATGGGAAGGATAGCATATATATTATTTCATTTAAACCGCATAAAAACAAAAATTTCGATGGTCTTAAAGCAATAGTTCGGTAATTTTTTCATGCAAAGATATGAACAAATGTATGTAAAAAACT
>CAINEZ010000010.1 GCA_903847905.1 uncultured Bacteroidota bacterium | reverse complement strand
CTTTGCTTCGTTCCGCTACGCTCCACTTCGCAAAGGAAGGGGGAGGTTTCTCCATTAACAACGTGGTGAAACTTTACAAATAATCATGTGCAAATATGATATATTTTTTTCGGGAAAACAATTTTTTTTACAGATAATTTACACAACAAACAATTTTTTTATCTCAGTTTCCCTCTTGCCAAAGAAGCAAACACTCCGATTGCACAAAGTATTGTGAATACTATGAAAGTTATATTTGTACTATCAATAAATTGCGGAAAATATTCGGGCGTGATTTTTACTTTTCCCAAATGCATTCCAAAAATAAGAGTTGCTATTCCCATGCTTATTGTTTGTCCTGTAAGTCTCATGGTGCCAAGCGAAGCGGATGCCACGCCATAATATTTGCGTTCCACGGAACTCATAATTGCGTTGGTATTTGGAGATGAAAATAATGCAAAACCAATACCTAATAATAAAAGTGTTGAAAAAATGTAAATGGTAGAAGTATCATTGCTGAGGAAAATAAATGGTATAAGTCCGAGCACCGTCAACACCATTCCTATAGATGCAACAATTTGCGGTTCGAATTTGTCTGATAATCTTCCTGCAACAGGCGAAAATATTGCCATAGTAATAGGTTGTGCAACCATAATAATTCCTGCTTCCTGGGGGGTAAGACTTTTAATGTATTGAAGATAAAGGCTCAGCAAATAGCCTACAGCAAAGGTTGCGCTGTAATTAATAAAAGCAGCAAGATTGGAAAAAATAAAAACGGTGTTTCGCTTGAAATGTTTTAAATCTATTACCGGATTAAGGATGCGGTTTTCAAGTTTCAAAAAGAAAATGAAAATAATAATGCCTGCGCCGAGAATTATAGTTCCTGTTAACGATGGCAGCATAGAAAAGCCATACATAATACCGATAAGTCCTAACATATATACGACAGATCCTTTGAGATCAAATTTTTCACCTTTTGCTTCTGCCCACTCTCCTTTAAGTTTCCAGAAGATAATAGGAAGAAGGATAAGGCTAAGAATTACACTTGTAACAAAAACTGAGCGCCATCCAAGCTGATGTGTTAGTATTCCTCCTACAACTGGTCCTAGTGATAACCCGAGATATGTTGAAGCAAGATTATAGCCAATAGCTTTTCCTCTTTCATTCGCGGGAAATACAGAAGTAAGAATTGCTACAGCTGTTCCGAAGATCATAGCGCCACCGAGCCCCTGTAGCCCGCGCGCAAGGATAAGAATTATTTCGTTTGGCGCCAGAGCACATATAAAAGCGCTTATTGTGTAAATTATTATTCCTAAAGTGTAGATTTTTTTTCGGCCATAAATGTCGGCGAGCTTTCCGAAAGGAACAAGGAACACGGCAGCTGTAAGTATGTATGCGGTAGCTATCCACCCTAACACAACAGCATCTATTGCAAATTCTTTTGCAATTACAGGAAGGGCAATGTTGATTGAAGATGCCATAAACGTTGTAAGAAAAGAAGAAAGTGTGGTAACAAATAATGCGACACTTTTACTGACGGTATTTTTATTGGTTTCTATCATATTAAATCTATGGATGCTCAGTAAATATCAACAATAAATGCCATAAAAGTGGTACCGGCGTCATTAGATATTGACGCTTTTTTTATATTTCATGTACTCCCTGATTGCTGGTAAATGAGCGGATTGTTTTAATATAATGCGGATTAGATGCAAACCCTTTTTCGAACATCTGAGCAATTTTTTCCTGGTTTTCTTTGCTGCAAAAAGCTATCACGGAAGAACCGCCACCACTGATGGTACAACCGAAAGCGCCTGCATCCAGTACTTTTTTCTTTATTTCGTAATACTCAGGAATAGAAGCGCCCCTGACAGGTTCAGCAATATGATCAACATTGATCGCCTTTCCGAATTCTAAAATATCTTTTGTATGCAAAGCATGGATAACGCTTGCGCAATGGGCCATCTGTTCTTTTAATTTTTCCTGTCCTATTTCATAAGTGATGAATCCCCTTGTGGTGCGCTGGCTTTTTTTGATAGCTGCAAGAACAATCGGAAATTCAGGAATGTCAAGCTTTAGAACATCTATGGGGTGATAACTTTTTACAAGAACAAATCCCCCCATGATTGAAGCTGCAACATTATCGGCATGGGGCGAACCACCGGAAGCAACTTCTCCCATGCGTGAAATATCAATTAGTTCATTTGAAGAAAGATTAAGGTTAAGGAGTTTATTAAGCCCGTATATAGCCGCCGCTGCAGAAGCTCCTGTAGTACCAAGTCCGCCGCAACTTGGCATTTTTTTGTTAATTTCAATTTTAACTCCTTGCTGAATTTTTTTTCTTTTGAAAAGTTCAAGCACTGCAAGACCTGCGGTATTATCTTCTGTATTTGTAGGGATGTAACAGCAGTCGCCACTTACACATATTTCAATTTTCTCTGAATCATTTAAAAAAAGAGTAATTTCATCATAAGGCTCTTTAAGCGCCATCGCAAAAATATCATATCCGGGTCCAACATTGGCAGTTGTAGCCGGTGATCGTAAAGTTATTTTATTCATAATATTAAACTTTTAACCTTGAACATTAAACATTAAACCTTGAACCTTGAACCTTGAACCTTGAACATTGAACATTGAACCTTGAACTATTCTTTTATAAGCCCTTTCTTAATCATCATGTCTTTTAAAATCTTTGTCTTTCCTTCACTAAGCGGTGTAAGCGGAGAACGGTGTCCGCCGGCGGGAAGTCCCATCAGATTCAGCGCCATTTTGGCTGCCATTGGATTTGATTCGAAACGGAATGCTTCAAATAATTCATAATAATCGTAATGAATTTTTTGAGCTTTGTTCATATTGCCTGAAAGCGCTGCTTCTGTCAATTCTTTCATTACTTCTGGTATAGCATTACCTGCAACAGTAAATGTTCCGGCGCCTCCAATAGCTATCAGCGGGTAAGCCGTAGTATCTTTACCTGTAAATACAAGGAAATCCTGGTCTTTTGTTAAATACAGTATTTTTGCAAGATGGTCAAGTTTTTTATTTCCGTCTTTAATACCTGCAATATTAGGGTGTTTAGATAGATGCCCGGTTGTTTCAGGAAGAAGATCAACGCCTGTGCGTTCCGGTGCATTGTGTAAAACAATAGGAACAGGGGAGAAGTCAGCCAATTTTTCGTAAAAATCAATAAGACCTTCCTGTTTGGGAAGAACGAAATATGGTGTAAACACTGAAATGTAATCAGCTCCAAGGTCTGCAAATTTTTTGCATCTCTCTTTCGCTTCCCATAAACTTGTAGAACAAGCATCAGGAACTATTTTTGCTTTTCCTTTTGCCATTTTACAGATAATTTCAACTACTTTGTAAACTTCTTCGTCGTTCATCATAGTATTTTCACCTGTTACCCCAAGAGGAGCAATGCCGTGAATTCCTGAATCCAACTGTTTCTGTATAAGATTTTTTAAACCCTCAACATCTATAGAAAGATTTTCTTTGAACGGAGTGATAAGTAATGTATATGCGCCTTTAATCATAGAAATGATATTAATAGAAATTTATAGAAATTAATTGAAACTGATTTATAATCATCATTTATTATTGTTGCTTTTCTCCATATTTTGCTTTGTATGTGGAAGAAATGAAATTATTTAATTTTAATAAAAAATATTTTGATTCTATTTCGAATTCATTAATAAGATTATCATTGGTGCATTTCCGTTCTTGTAGCAAACTTAACCAATGTTTTCTACATTCTAAAAATGAACCTCGACTGTTATAGTAAAATTTTATTTTATCTAGAAAATGATATCTTCCATAACCTTCGGCAATATTGGTTCCCACAGAATCAGTCGATTCAACAAACTGATCGCCCATTATTTTCTTTTTGTGCCAATCAAGTGTTTCGTATATTTTCCATGCAATTGATGAAAGCTTTCGGGAAATTATATAAACTTCAAGATTTTCAAGTTCTATATACGATTCATTTTTGCTAACCATATTAAATTACTATAAGAATTAGTTTCAATTAATTTCCAGTTTCAATAAGTTTCATTTAAAATGTAAAATTACTAATATTTAAGTTTTAATGACTGTAAAAAGTATATTTTTGTCTCTGATAATTTATAAATTTATGAAAAAGATTTTTTTTGTTTTCCTGTTTATTTCCTCTGTATTCTGCCAGGAGGTTTTTTGTAACAATCCTCCGAAATACATTTTCATTTTTATTGGTGATGGTATGGGTTTGAACCAGGTTTTTCTCACCGAAAAATATATAGAATATTTAAAAAAAGAAAAATTAATATTTCTTGATCCTTCATGGAAATTCGGGTTGGCAAAAACAGATTGCCTTGATAGTTTTAAAATTACCGATTCCGGTGCAGCAGGCACTGCGATTGCTTGCGGGAATAAAACGAATTTCGGGATGATCGGAATGTCGAAATTAAAATCATTTCAAAGTATCGCAGAATACCTGAAAAAGAAAAATTTTAAAATAGGAATTCTTACAAGCGTTCCTTTAAATCATGCTACTCCTGCGTGCTTTTACGGTCATGAACCAACAAGGAGAAATTATGATAATTTGACCGATGAATTAATTGCAAGTCATTTTGATTTTTTTGCCGGAGGCGGTTTTCTTATTGGTAATGCTGATACTTCAAAAAATATTTTTAAAAGTTCTGATCAGGTTTTAGCAAAACTAAAAGAGAATAAATATAATCTGGTTTTAAATTCAGCTGTATTAAATGAAAATAAAAAAATCTCAATATTGCCTGCCATTATAATTGATACAGTAATATGGAATAAACAGAAAAAAATTAAAAAAGCATACATTGATGAAAAAAATTCATTACCCTACGCTATTGACTTCCCAGAATATGAAAATAAACTTGCTGTATATACTGAGACTGTCATTAACAGTTTAAAAAACGATACTGGATTTTTTATTATGGTTGAAGGCGGTAAAATTGACTGGGCTTGCCATGATAACGATGCCGCTACTGCTATTGGAGAAGTTATTGCATTTAATGATGCAGTTAAAAAAGCATATCAATTTTATTTGAAAAATCCTGATAATACTTTAATAATTGTTACTGCCGATCATGAAACCGGAGGACTAACGCTGGGCACAGGATATGATGAACACAGCAGATCATCGACCAATAGTTACGCTTTTTATCCTAATAAACTTGCATTACAGAAAAAATCATTATTGTTTTCTGATAGCGCAACTGTGGCGAAATACAACTATGATGCACAAGTAGGGTGGACTACTAACGAACATTCAGGCTTGCCTGTTGGAATATGGACAATAGGAGAGGGGAGTGAGAATTTTATTGGCATTTATGAAAATTCAGAAATAATGAATAAAATTCTGAAACAAATTATCCTTAAATAAAAAAACCGGCAGACTTTTAAATTTCTGCCAGTTCATTCATAAACCAAAAGGGTGGCATACACTGGGAAATTTTGAATATTACGATACAATGTTATTACAATATAATTCGCATTCACTTCATATATGGATAACGAAAATCAGTTGCAGGTAATAATGTTTCTTTTATTGTTCTTGGACTTGTCCACCTTAATAAATTCAAGTAACTGCCTGCTTTGTCATTAGTTCCTGATGCTCTTGAACCTCCAAAAGGTTGCTGACCGATCATTGCACCTGAAGGTTTATCATTAATATAAAAATTTCCTGCCGAGTATCTTAAAATTCTACAGGCCTGAATCATTGCAAATTTATCGTTTGAAAAAATCGCTCCCGTCAATGCATAGGGTGATGTGCTGTCGCAAATTTTCAGGGTATTTTCAAATTCGCTATCTTCGTAAACATAAATTGTCATAACTGGTCCGAAAATTTCTTCTTCCATTGTAACAAAGTGCGGGTTAGAAGTTAGGATTACAGTAGGTTTTATAAAATATCCTTTTGATTTATCTCCTTCACCGCCAATAAGGATTTCGGCTTCAGAAGAGTTTTTTGCTTTGTTAATATAGCTCATTATTTTATCGAAAGAATTTTCGTCAATAACAGCATTTACAAAATTGTCAAAATCTATGACATCGCCAATTTTCATTTCCGAAACCATTTTAAGAATATATTTTTTAGTCTCTTCCCATATAGACTTTGGAATATATGTCCTTGATGCAGCAGAACATTTTTGACCTTGATATTCAAACCCGCCACGAACAACAGCAGTTGCAAGTTCAAGCGGATTGGCTGTATTATGAGCAAAAATAAAATCCTTGCCTCCGGTTTCACCAACGAGCTTGGGAAAGGATTTATACTTACCAATATTTTCGCTTGTTGTTTTCCACAATGTTTTAAAGGTATTGGTAGAACCTTTGAAATGTATCCCGGCGAGGTCTTTATGATTTAAAACAACATTACTTATTAACGAACCGGAACCTGGCACAAAATTAATAATACCATCAGGTAACCCGGCTTCCTGGAATATTTTCATCAGGTAATAGCTTGACAGCAAAGATGTGGTTGCAGGTTTCCATACAGTAGTATTGCCCATTACTGCTACCGAAGCATTAAGATTAGAAGCAATGGCGGTAAAGTTAAATGGCGTGATTGTATATATAAACCCTTCAAGCGGACGGTATTCAAGCCGGTTAATATTATCAAAATTTGATGAAGGTTGCTCTCCGTAAATTTGCGAAACATAATAAGAATTAAATCTCAGATAGTCTATAACTTCGCATGCTGCATCAATTTCAGCCTGGAAAACATTTTTACCTTGTCCGAGCATTGTTGCTGCATTAAGCAAGAGCCTGTATTTCTTTGATATTAATTCTGCTGCTTTAAACATTATTGAAGAACGCTCGATCCATGAAAGATTCATCCAGTTTTCTTTTGCTTTTAAAGCTGCGTCAATGGCTGACTTTACTTCTTTTTCTGTTGCAAGATGATATGTTGCAAGAACATGATCATGATCATGAGGCATTATAACTTTCCCGATTTTCCCGGTTCTTATTTCTTTACCACCGATGATAAGAGGAATTTCAATTTGTTCTGTGCTTTGCCTGTCAAGTTCTTTTTCAAGTTTTTTCCTTTCTTCACTTCCCGGCATATAGCCATGTATTGGCTCATTGTTTGGTTCTTTAAAATGATATACTGCATTGTTCATAATAATTTCTCCTTTATAATTTATTTTTTAATAAATACTGTTTATATTTTTTAATACCTGTTAAAACAAATTGTTTTAGATTCAGTCATTTCTTGTAATAAAAATTTAATGCCTTCTCTTCCTAAACCTGAATTTTTAGTTCCGCCAAATGGCATTGAATCTAACCTGTAGTCAGTAGAGTCATTTATCATCACTCCGCCACAATCAAGTTCGTATGCCGCTTTAAAAGCAGTATTTATATTAGTTGTAAAAATCGCTGCATGCAAACCAAAAGGTAAGCTGTTAGCATTTTCAATAGCTTCATCAAGTGTTTGGACAGAATATAAATTTACTGTAGGTCCGAAAACCTCGTCTTTATGGATTTTTGCATTTTCCGGAACATTTTCCAATACGGTAGGTTCCATTAAAGCACCTTTTCTTTTTCCTCCGCAAAGGAGATCAGCACCCATTTCAACAGCTTCTTTCACCCATTTTTCAACTCTTTCAGCTTCTTTTTCGGTGATCATAGGACCCATATCAGTATCTTCAAGCATTTTATTACCTATCTTATATTTTTTTGTCATCGCAACAAATTTATCACGAAATTCAGTATAAATATCAGCATGAACATATATACGCTGAACGCCAATACAATTTTGCCCAGCTGCCCAGAATGCTCCCGAAACACTTGATTCTACTGCTAGTTGCATATCCGCATCTTTCCAAACTATAACAGGAGAATTAGATCCGAGTTCCATACCGATTTTTTTAATTCCCGCAATTTTCAAAATTTCTTTTCCCGCTTCTAATCCGCCGGTAAATGAGATCATCCTTATATTATCATTCTCAATAAGCACAGGCACTAATTCAGAACCATTTCCTGTTATTACCTGCAGGCATTCTTTAGGTAAACCGGCTTCATAAAAAGCTTCAGCTAATTTAATTGCCGATAAAGGAGTAACTGTTGCGGGTTTTAAAATAACACTGTTTCCTGCGGCAAATGCAGGTCCCAGTTTGTGAGCTACAAGGTTCAACGGATCGTTGAAAGGTGTAATAGCTAAAATAATCCCGATAGGAAAACGATAAAAATACCCGATACGTTTTTCACCTCCTGGAAATGAATCGAAAGGAATTGTTTCTCCAGGCAATCTTTTTGATTCTTCTGCAGATATACGCAAAGTATTTACACAACGGTTAGCTTCTTTACGTGCTTCTTTAATGGTTTTCGAACCTTCGCGTGCAATTGTTACAGCAAAATCTTCTTTATTTTTTTCAACAATATCGGCTGTTTTGTATAGGACAGAAGCTCTTTCATATACTGACATTTTACGGGAAATTTTAAATCCTGTTTTTGCATTTTCAATTGCCTCTAATGCATCTTTCTTTGTTCCTTTTACAACCTCACCTATCATTGAATTGTCGTAAGGATCATATACAGCTATCATTTCTTTTTTGCAGGCGCATTTTTTTTTAATCATTGTCTCCATAGTAAAATTAATATAAATTATACAATTTTTTCGATATGCAAATATAAACATATCGCTGAGAGTAATAAAATATTTGTGTAAAAAAGAATAAGAGAAGGAAAGAAATCAGGCTATAATTTCATATCTGGATAGTGTATCGGCAGTAGGCTCACCCTGGTCATTCCAGTTTCGCGATTTATAATAATCAGTAATAAAAGTATTAAAATATTCACGGGTAAGTTTTTTCCCTTCCATAAATCCTGATAAAGAAGTTTCATTAAAGAAACGTCCCGGCAATGTGTCATCTGTATGTTTTCTGCCATTGCGCAAATTGTATTTTCTAACAAGATGGGTAATACGCGTACCGGTTTCCAGCAATGATTTTCCTGTATGGTTGCTTCCGGTAGCTGCATTTAGCAGTCCGGCAAAAACATCAAGCGGCAAAGGAACAAAGTCACAAACCACAAGACTGTTTCTTACATTAGTAGTATCAATACCATCAATAACAGAAGGAACTATATCTTCAATTTTAAAATCGGGACCCATTTCCTGTTCGGCGATCCATAAACGGGTGTGGCTTGCGAAATCTGCAACAGCCATGGCAACACCCATAGTTAGCGAACCCAAAGGATTGATTCCGGAAAGTTCCATTCCAAAAATGTTAATTGCGATATCTTCACTTCCTTTGCCGATTTTTTTAGAAGCTATTTTTGTTCCGTCAGCAAAGATTCCTCCAAGGTCTTTTCGAAAAGCCATTTGTTTCAATAATTCCCTCTGAGCTTCTGCATTACCCCAGTTTAGTTTCAGTCCGTATGTTTCATTCAATAATCCTTTTTCAAAACATTCCATTGCAAAACCGACTGTACCGCCTGCGCTTATTGTATCCATTCCAAGGTCATTGCATATATCATTCGCCAAAGCTATATCTTTAATATTTGCAATTTCACAGTTCGAACCCATTAATGCTGCGGTTTCGTATTCTGGTCCTTCAATTTCATGACCATCCCAACTTGCCCATTTGGAGCAGCGGATAGAGCAATTATAACATCCGGTATCTTTCCAGTTCAATTCTTTTCTTGTAGTTTCCGAACTTATTTTTTCAAATTCCTCAAATTCAACTTTTGACCAGTTTTTTGTAGGAAGTACATGATTAGACTGGCATCCGCGGATACATTTCATTGTACCTTTTTGTCTGCGGAATTTTATTCCTGGATTGTCCAGAATTTTTTTTGTCGCTTCCATGTTAAGTACTTTGAATTTTTCTTCATCAAAGTATTTTATGGGAATATTTCCGTCAATTACAATAGCTTTCAGATTCTTGGAACCCATTACTGCGCCTGTTCCTCCACGTCCGAACTGACGATGTTTGTCAACACCAACACATGCTATCCTGGATAAATTTTCGCCGGCGGGACCAATGCATGCAACGCGCGGGTCAGTTCCGGGATGACGTTTTATAAGTTCGTCATTTGTAAAATAAATTCCTTTTCCCCAGAAATCATTTGCATCACGAAATTCAATTTTATCTTCGTTGATGTAAATATATGTTGGCTTTGCAGCTTTACCGGTAATATAAACATAATCATATCCGGCAAATTTCAGACGAGGACCAAAATTTCCCCCGCAGTGCGAATCAAGAGCGCTGCCTGTTAATGGCGAACGTGTAACAAGAGTTGTTCTTGCGCTTGTCTGTATTTTAGTTCCTGTGAAAGGTCCATTGATAAATATCAAAGGATTTTCAGGACTTAAAGGTTCCGGCGATGGATTAAGCTTGTCTATTAGTGCGAAGCCCATTCCTTTTGCTCCGATATATTTTTCAACCAGAGTTTTTTCAGTTTCTTTAAAT
>CAINEZ010000009.1 GCA_903847905.1 uncultured Bacteroidota bacterium | reverse complement strand
CGCTCTCTGAAAAGTCTTTTCTTACACAAAAACTCTAAATCACAAAATCCCTCTAAAAATTATTCACTTTAGAATTATAAATTTGTGGAATTTCGAGTTTTTGTGTTTTCATGTCACTAGTGTTGCGTCTTAGTTAAAACAATGTCAATTGATTAGAAAGCTGTTCTTTAATATCCAATTTCTTTTCGTTTGCAAATAAAGATTTTAGAGGTGTTTTGTCAAATGCTGAAATGCTTATCAGTTGCAGGATTTCGTACATTGACTGGGACAAATTTAACTTCTTTTTTGCTATAGCAATTATCAGATACGTAGAAATTGCTATCCAAATCTGTGTCATTACGGCATTTTCGCTTTGTCCCCAGAATGTTTGAATTTTCAAATGCTGTTTTATCCATTTAAAAAAAGTTTCAATGCCCCATCTACACTTGTATAGAGCGGCAATTGTAAGTGCCGACAATTTAAAGTTATTCGTAATGAAGATAAATGTCTTTCCGGTTTCTTTATCAAAATAGCGTATTCTTCTTAATTTTTTGGGATATTTCTTGGAGCGGCTTTTGCTTGTCAATTCTATTGTTTGGTCACATAAAACGCCGGTTTTTTTGTCAACTTTCCTTCGCGCAGTTACTTTATACTGCATGTTATCTTTTGCACGTAATACAAAGTTGACTCGTTCGCATGTAAGCCGCCACAGACGGCTAAAATCAATGTAAGCCTTATCCATAACCAAATAACTTCCTCTGGGAAGAAACATGTAGTCTAAAGCATTTATGTCATGGACAGAACCTTCTGAAATAAAAACATATTCAGGTATTCTGGTTTTTAGATCAAGCAATGTGTGCAGTTTTACCGCTGATTTGGTTGTGCGAAACTTCGCCCACCAAAAAACACTCAGGCATAAATCAACAGTTGTGGAATCTAAGGCAAATATTCTTCCTTTTAGTTTTACGTCAAGTTGATTTTCGTCACCATAAAGTGACTTCGCCTGCTCAATGAGCTTCAGTCCAAAATCACGAAATATTCGCCAGTCTCTGCTCTCATTGGCTCTTGAAATAGTTGATTTGTCAAATGCCCTACCTATGCCAAGATGATAGAGTTTGTCATTTTGCAATTTCATACAAAGCACAGTATCACTCAAACTCTGACGATGGGTGAGTTGTCCAAATGTCATACAAAGAAATTGCTTCCAGCATGAGAAATCCTTAACCTTGTAATTTCCATTGTAACGTTGAACACATCGCTTAAATATATCATCAGATGCAAAGTCCATCAATTGTGAAAAAACCATTTTCCCTTCATTCATTTTCTGTTTTTGCACAAAGAACGTGAAACGATTTCAAATCGTCGCCAGCTTAAAACTTCAGCAAACCCAGTATTAGAAAGGATTTCAAAGAACATTTATTAATAATATCGCAACGCTTGTGGTTCGCGTTCAAAAGATTTAAAAGACCTCAGGGAAACCACAACAGGCGGTATGCTTTGTTGCCAAGGTATGTTAACTGCAGCCTTTTATCAAACACCTGTAAAGGTTGACGATTATTTTGATGTTTCCGCAATGCGCCAGAAAAATAGTAAAAGGAATGAACAAGATATAGAATACCCGGTTAATCTTGTCCCTTCCGAATTAAAATTGCTCGATATACGTTTTGTTGGCAATGAAATCTGGTTGGTTACCAACACAGGCGAAAAAGACACGGTAATGTTTTTTGGCGACACCAGCACCATCACCGTTATCCCCGACGATAAATTTTTTTGAGGTGATTACTTAAATACTAATTTTTATTTGCTCATATCCAAAGTGCGCCCCGCCTATCATTCTTTCAGCTAATTTATGGAATATTGTCTCTTTGAATATTGACCTGTTTATCCGAAATGAATACTCATTAAGGTATTTATCAATATGTTCTTTATGTACCCAGGAATAATTGGTCCGTAACCAGCTTTTAATTTGGTGTATTATTATATGTAGTTCTTTGAAGTTATGCCCCGTCTTGCTTAGAATCTGTTCTATATGATAATCCTTTTTTAAAGGGCGGTAGCCTTTCCACTCATCCGTTCTTACTTTAGCTGTTTTAGAAATGTGTTTTTTAAAAATAGTCCTAAGCGATTTGCTTGAATAATCCTCTATACGAATTGCATAAACACGCTTTACTTTTTTCTTGTCGTTGAGTTCTACTGCACAAACTACTTTTTTCTTTTTACTATGATAGCTTCTTCCCTGTTTATTATTTTCCTTACCCCCAACTACAAATTCATCAACATGCACAATTCCTTCAATGGGTAGAGACTGACTGCTTTCCATGCCTAATCTAACCTTATGCATAAAGAGCCATGCCGTTTTTCTTGTGATACCATATCGCTTACTTACTTGTGATGAGGAAAGACCTTTTGTTGTTGCCGTCATCTCAAACATTATTAGAAACGCTTTCCTAATACCAAATTTCACTTTGTGCAGCATTGTGCCAGCAGTAGGACTTTCGATATGTTTACAAAAAGTGCAGCAACGCTGGTGCTTTTCTCTTTCACTAAATTTTATATGTCCACACTTCAGACATTTGAAGCCATTATTCCACTTTATTTCAGAAAGATATTTAAGACAAGCAACGTCTGTCGGAAATCTATCAGCAAACTGTATCAACTCTTCTCCTCTATATATTTCCATAATTTATTATTTTTGATGCAAATGTAATAGAATTTATGTAAACACCTCAAAAAATCTTTTGATTTGCGGTACATATTCAAGTATGTGCAAAAAAGGGTTACAGTATGACCTTCGAAATGATTTAAATAATGAAGCTATAGAATTTATCAATACTTTAAGAAGTAATGACTGTT
>CAINEZ010000008.1 GCA_903847905.1 uncultured Bacteroidota bacterium | reverse complement strand
TTGATTCATGATCGGCTGTCCGACTAATTTTTTTGTTTTATCTTTGCTCATAGCCCTAATTTGGAAATTTAGGCAAAGATGGCAAGTATATCGGTTCATTCAGATATGCTTGCCTATTTTATCTCGTCCACCAATGATAATATTTGAATATGGCAAGGGCACTTTTGTAAGACTGTCAATTAGCCTGCCCTGTATTTGAATTGTCTGGGATTTTATGTTAAAACCTGCTATTACAAATATTATTATAGTTACAATATTTTTCATTTATTTTTTTTGTGAAAATCACGCTAATTCTGCCATTTCAATAAATCTATTTTGATTTTTGAGGAAACTCACTCAATTAGTAATGGATATTGTTTTTTGTATTTCCACAGCATTTGTTAATAACAGATTAAAATAAGTTGTTTTGCTTTTCTTTTCTTATAAACAGGCTTCATATGGATATTATTCGCAAAATTATAATTCTGTTGATATGTGAGTGTTGGCACTTTCATTAAAATTGTATCTTGATTATGCAGAATTTTTAAATTAACACTGTCGCCTTTGCTCAACACAAATTTGAGATTTACAATTTATGATTTGTGGATTTTATATTAATATTTTTTTCATTGATAAATATTTATGGTTATAGGTCTTTATTAATGTAAGTTGTTTGATTTCAAAATAACATTTTTCTCTTTTGTTGAAGCTAAAACAAAACGTTTCATTTCAGGTGTTATGTATATTTTATCAATAAAATATTTATCACCCACTTCTTCTTTTTCCCATGTAATGCCTCCATCAGTAGTTTTAAGTAACAATGGTCTTCCCGAACCTGATCCGGCAACGTATCCTGTATTTTTATCAGCAAAAGAAATAGACGACCACTTTGTACTACCTTTACTATCATCTTTAATGCAATAAACCTCTTTCCAGTTTCGACCTCCATCTGTAGTTTTAGAAATTTTATTAAAGAATTCTGTTGCGTATCCTGTAATAGAGTCAATCATGCAAAAGTCATATGCAAACCCTTTTTTCTTGTTTAATATTCCCCACCTTATACCAGCATTTTTTGTTTTGTAAATTGCAGCACCATCAAACCCATCAGCTGCTGAAATAAAAAATATTTTTGAGTTGTAAAAATGCACTGAAATTATATCATTATACACGATTTTCTTTAAAGTATTCCAGCTTTTCCCTCCATCAGTTGTTTTAATCATTCTTCCATTATACCCAAAAGCATAAACAGTATCAATGGATATAGCATTAATTATTTTAAAATAATCGGTCGTTAAGGTTTTTTGTAAAACCCATGTTTTTCCGGCATCATTCGTTTTTATTATTGTTCCGTTATTTCCACAAGCATATCCGGTATTTTTATTTGCAAAACAAACTGCAAATAATGATTGAGAAGTGTTAGATTTTAAACTATCCCATGAGTTCCCACCATCAGTTGTTTTAAGAATTAGCCCATTTTGACAAACGACATAACCATTCATAGAATCGGTAAATGCAATATCATAAAATGCGCTCGAACTTACCTTTCTAACTAGAATCGTTTCCCATTGCTCTTGAGCATTTGATTCTGTAATAGCAAAGAAGAAGAGATTAGATAGAATAAATAATTTGATAAAATATTTGGTCATAGGTTCTAATTAATTTTAACACATTTAATTACATCAATTAATTTTCGCATTATTGATTGTTTTGAAACAAATATTGAGGTTGTATATTAACCTTTCTATTCTTTTAAATCAAACCACAATTATACAACCTCAATAAAATTCTCAGTTAATGAGTATCCCTTTATTAAATCCAAACTGCTTTTTTTGTATAACCTGATTTTGTATCGCCAGAAGCAGTAGTAGTAAGACAACAATCATTATTTTGGCTTCCTGGTGAATTATATGACCAATCATCGCCACCATTAACTTTGTTTGTGTCAGTAAATTGATTAACTCCACCAGTTATTTTACTTAATTCAGAAACAGTAAGTTTTTCTAATTTTATATTTTTTTTCATTTTCTTTAAATTTTAATTTTTGTACAAAAATAATTTTATTTCTTCCACTTTCGCAGTCATCAGGCAATTGCCTTAAACCAGCGTGCTTTGTTTGTATTTACAATGCAATATTTTTCCATCTTGGCGGTTTTTAACCCTTTTGCGCTTTGCTTTTTGCCTGGCATTATCGCTTAGCGTAATTAATTATCCTATCTTTGCCTTAGCCTCCT
>CAINEZ010000007.1 GCA_903847905.1 uncultured Bacteroidota bacterium | reverse complement strand
TCTAAAAATACAAAATTTATTATCCTTCGATTGAAAAAGTGGTCAGTATCCGCCGTATTGTCAGAACATTTTCAAAAAAATATCCTAAAATATGGTTTCTTTTGACCGAATTCGGATGGTCAGCATGCTCCGTTTTATCCAGCTAATCAAACTTTCGATGGCTGTTACGCTTTAAAATCAATAAGTATTCCAAATACAGTTACTCAAATAGGTGAATATGCATTTTCATGGTGCTCTGGCTTAACCTCAATAACAATTCCAGTTTCTGTTACTTCTATTTCTAGTCATGCATTTTCAGAATGTACAAATTTGTCTGAAATGTATGTAAATGCTTCGAAACCAATAGACATTAGTAACAGTCTTTATGTATTCTCAAATGTACCAGTATCTACTTGTAAATTACATGTACCAAAAGGAACTAAAGCCGCTTATCAAACGGCTAACCAATGGATGGATTTTGTGAATATGGTAGAAGATATTACCGGATTAAAAACATTTTCGGGGGAAAAACTCCTTTTGGAGAAGATTAATGGAGAACTTGTAATTAAAAACCTTCAACCCAATGAGATTTTACAAGTATTCGATATGAATGGTCAATGCATACATTCAGAAAAAAATCATCAAACTTCTACTCGCCTGTCTTTTCCAGCAAATAGAATTTATATAATTCGTGTTGGAGATAAATGTGTTAAGTATAATAATTGATGTAACTAAAGTCGATGAAAAAGAAAAAGATTTGTCATTAATAATTGCTGAGAAATTTCCGATATTAAAGGTAATTCTGAGACCTAATGACAATTATTCAGGAATTAAGTTAATATCGCGAAGCAAATAACGCCGCAGGCAACTATCACGAACGAAGTGAGTTGACTACCAACTACAAACTACAAACTACCGTCTGCTTATCTTATTTAGCAACCACGAATTAAGAATGGCCAACACAACCAGGAAGATACCGGAGAGTATAAATATTGTTCCAATGGAATCTTCCGAGGCCGTTGATTTATCAAGAATAAAAAGCTTGGCAACCGCCAGCACTATCAAAATAACAGAAACTATCCTCAGAAAACCATCTTGCTTTACAATGGCATACATATTTACAACCGTAGCATACAACGCCAGTATAATGGTAAATGGAAAATAGAAATTTGTTACGATAAATAAAGAATCAGATTCTAAAGCTGCATATTGACCGGTAATGAACGACACCAACATACTCAGGTTGTTGTATTCTTCAAAAGCAATAAATAACAGATATAGTACAATTGCTAAACGCATTACTCTTAACGTTATAGTATGAGTCTTATTCCTTTTGGATATTCTGCTAATAGCCATGAATGACAATACTACAAACAATACAAGCGAACTGTAATGCGAAATTATGGATATATAATCGATTGATATTAGTTTTGAAGGACTAACCTTCAGAAAACTAATAGTGGTAAGGATTGGATACAATAATGCAAAAACAAAAGCAGCATATTGAGTAGGTTTCTTGAGAGCTAATTTTTTACCTGTAAAATACCGGATAAAATAAATAAAGAATAAACTACCCGAAATAAACCAGCTTAGCCTGAAATACCTGACTGAACCGGTGATAAGATAAGGTATCAGGAAGATAATCAGCCCTACTGTTACAAATAGAAAAGAAAGTAAGGAGGCATCAATAATTTTTACGTATTTACGTGGTTTGAAAATTTCTTCGGATACGGGAAGTATGGCATCCTTTACCATCAATCTGGAACCCCAAAACAAGCCCAACAGAAAAACACTATTCATAATAGCTTTCAGGAGCAGATAAATTTGCGGGGTTTTATGGTCATAAATCATAACCGGAACTATACTCAAGGTATCACCAAAATAACCAGATACACTTAGAAATAAAGTTATTACTGAAATCCAAAAACTGATTCTTGCCTGTTCCCGGATTGAATACATCAACATAAGAATTGAAAACACACCCATAAAGAGCAGAATTTTACTCTCTTGTATCCATACCGGTAATATCAATGCTACCAAAAAGATTACAGCATATTCGTAAGGAAGTTTCCATACAGTTTGTACATGTTTTTTTATAACATAAACTCCACCCAAATTAGCGAGTAGTATTAAGGTAATAAATAGACAGAAATAAGTATAAGAATAAAATTTCTGAAAAATAAAAGCATAGGTGAGTATGAAAAATATCAAATTCAATCCGGTTAATGTTGCCTGAATCCATCTATTTATGGGTTTAGACATATTCCTTGTGGAGAAGAACGGAATAGAATAAAAAAGCATATAAAACAAGATTCCAAAACCAAAGAAAACGGGTAAGAATTCTATTTTTGAATTTATGATAAATTTGCGGAGAAAAAAGAAACTGAATAACCCCAGAAAAAAAACAAAGTTTATCAGGTTTATACGGGAAGAACGGATTCCTCTATCCAGCAGAACAATGAAAACACTATAAACAAAAACACCAGTGAAGAGAACGGTATAATATTCACCGCCAAAGGTCATTATATATAAAAATGAAGTTAGATAAATATATCCGGTACTCAACAAAACAAGTGTTTGTTTTTTAAACACAAAGCCGGCAAAAACTAGCATTGCTACAGAGGCATAAAGAAAAAGGGAAGCCTGTGTAAAATCAGCATAATAAAAACCCCTGAAAAAGAAATCGGCTGCTAATTTAAACTGAATAATAATAAAATAAAGAGCAATTAAAACTGAAACAATGTAGGCTGCTTGTTTGTATTTTTTGGAGTAAAATAAAGAAAAAGCAAGCACAATCAAAGCCGGAACAAAATAGAATATTATTTTCACAATCCCCATTGAACCAGGAATAAAAACGGTAGTATTATTGCCGGAAGATGGAGCAATAAAACTTTCATAATAATGAAAAACTTTATGAAATAAATCTGCTGTGCTTATTACAAAATATACACCTACTAAAAACAAAATCAACCCGGCAAATATCAGTAAGCGAGTGAAAACTGTTTTAGTTGTTTCTATCTCTTTTTTTTGATTATCTTTTGAAGGAATAGTTGAATTCATAGTTGTGATTTCTGAAAATGAAATGTACATGTTGCTTTTCAACGGCAAAAGTAATGAATAAAATTTGTAGCAAATGCTAATTTACTAAATTAAAGAATGAATAACAAAAGTCAGTAAAAATAACAAAACTGTTGTAACTCTGAAATTGGCAAATAAATACCCACAATCTAAAAATGCCAAAGGGCAACTATCTCAAAAGTAGTGATTAATATCACCGCAGGCAAATAATACGAACGTAATGAGTTAATATCGCCGCAGGCAATTATCACGAACGAAGTGAGTTAGTATCCCCGCAGGCAAAATATTACGAGCGAAGCGAGTTAGTATCGCCGCAGGCAAAATATCACGAACGAAGTGAGTTAATATCGCGAACGTAGTAAGCTAATCAGCCCCTTCACTCCTACCCACCATCTGTACGGATACCACAACCACCAAAATACTAGTTTGTAGTTTGCAGACCCGCCAAAACGGGATGTAAGCTTCGCTAACATTTGTAGTTTGTCGTTTTGCCCACTGCCAACTACCGACTGCTTATGGAGTATTTCGACATCCCAGGAAACGGGACTGCCCACTTCCGACTGTTTATGGAGTATTTCGACATCCCGAGTAACGGGACTACCAACTAACCCATATTTTTCAATCATAAAAGCCTTTGGAGGAAAAAAAACCTCTAAAAAGTATTTTAGAAAATCTGATATTCTTTTTGATTGCCTTAAATTCAATATATGTACACCCACAGCCGATTGATCTTCAAAAACTTCCTGTAATGATATATTTTCTAGACCTCTCAGACAATTTATAAACCTCATTTTATCTTCCTCTGTAATTAAAAAACTATATTTATCAATTAGAGTCTTTGGCAGAGGAACTGTAAAGTAGAAATCTGAGATCAGCAAATATTTAAATACTGTATCTGCATACTTATTTTTCTGACATTTATTTTCAAAATCAACCCAATTAATTTGATTTGAATAAAAGCATAGGATATTTACAATATCACTGAAGCATTTAAACTGAAATCGTTCAGCAAGAAAGTGTTTATCTAAATGCAAACACAAATGAATAAGTAAATCATCTAAATTCAAATACTTAACATTGTCTGCTTGATTATTGCTTACACTTTGCCATATTTCTTCAATATTTTGCTGATAGCTTTCAAAAGTATTTTGCAATCTAGTATGAACTTCAATAAGAATATCATCTAAAAACATCTGATTATAGTGAGCCTGACAGTCCATATCAACCAGAGCACTTACAACTGGTTGATGTTCGTACTTATAACCCAATTCCATTAATAGTTGAATACATTTCTGACCATCCGACACTTTAACCAATAGATCAATATCACTCAACAATCTTAATCCAATATCTTTATACAGCCATTCAGCAAGATAAATACCTTTAAGGGGTATATGTTGAATGTTGTGCTCTTCAAATTTTGAAAGAATTTTACCATAAGCATCATAAAACTTTATATTCATGTATAAAGTTTTATAATACATTTTTTTAAGTTTTAATTTTATAGGTTCAGGTATTAGGATTTTATTAGATAGTAAACCTATTTTTTTATAAAATAAGGGTCCAATACCACTTTGAATTAAATTTTCAGTAAGCAGTTCCCAATCATTAATCAGATTTATGTGATTTTCCAGTTCAGCCAAATCGTAACTTGTTGGTTGTACTTTGACACTTAATAATATAACTCGATCTTCAATAGTTAATAACATTATAATTCTGATAATTAATTAGATATCAATTTTACGATTTTTTTTTAGCTTTGATTAATAAAAATAACACCTGAAACTATTAAAATCAATCCAATTACTTTGAATAAATTAAATGGTTCTCCCAATAATGAAATCCCCAGAAACATAGTAACTACATAACCCAAACTTGCTAAAGGGTAAGCCTTACTTAATTCAAACTGTGACAAAACATAAAGCCATAGCACCATGCTTATGACATAAGAAAATAATCCAATCAAAAGATTTGTATTTTTTAATAATTCAAAAATAAAGAATTTTAAAATAAATGGGGAAAAAAGTTTACCAGATATTTTATTCACACCTAGTTTCAAAAAATATTGGCCTCCCGAACCCAATAAAATACTCAAAATCGCAGCTATATACTTCATATTGTAATTTTATTTTTTTAGTACTATATAAAACGAACTGTTGTTACCAACAGGAAAGGTATTATTGAATGAAAACACCTCATAATCCTTACTCTTCATTGCGATATTTTCAACAAACTGAGGATATTCATTGAATCTTGATCTTTTACTCGTTATTAAATATTCACCACTATCCATGTATTTCAACACATCGTTAATATGATTATGTTGTTGAGCCCATGTGTAACCCAAATGTTTAAAATCTATTGAATAGAAATCGGCAGGGTAATAAAAAAAAACATGAGCTTCAATAAATACCTTTGAACCTCTGGGGATAATTTTATTTAAATCAGCACATGTGATTTCCAAATCAGCATTTGGCAATAGCTTTATTACCCGGGTTGATTGCCATTTATTATCAAGTTTTTTTATTCGGATAAAAGCTCCTGTCCATGTAAAAATACTGATTATTAATATTGAAAACATTATTACCAAATTGATGCTTTTAGCAAATGTCATTTCATTAAGAATTATTACCGAAACAATGACTACTAAAGGAAGTATAAGTAGATAATAATGGAAATATGAGGCAATTAACAAAGGACTCATATTAGCTATAATAAACAATAATATGTAATTCAATTGTCTACTCCCAAAAAGATTCTTCCGTAAATAGATAAAGATTGCTGGGAAAACATAGAGGGATATCATTAAAAACTGAACTAAACCAATAATAAACACAATAATTTTATAGTTTTCACCTGTCAGTGTAGTCTCATTATCTTTAGGAAATAGCAATTTCATATACATATTTAAAAGGCTGAAATCGTTTCCGAAATATAAATAATAAATATACAATAATACATTGGGTATAATAAGACCCAATAGAAAATATCCGAGGCGATTCAATTTGTTTGCAGGATATACAAACCACAGCAAACCCATGAAAATACAGACAATTCCATATTGTTTTGAATAAAATGCCAAAAATGCACTTATACCGGCAAAAACATAGTGTCCCCAATTTTTGGCAGAGATAAGCAGATAAATCATCAATAGTTCGAAAAACATAACAAAATGTTCAGTCGACGATGTACCTATTGCATTTACACTCATCAGATAGACAGATAAAGCAATATAGATGGACGATTTCTTTAAGTCAAAAAGTGAAAGGATTTTACTTATAATGAGAGTCGAACCAATAATGAATATAAAGTTTACAATTAGAAATGCATAATTAGGTGGAAGTTCCCTGAAAAAGACAAACACCCATGAATATAGAATCATAGGTAATGGACTGTAATTTAGTTTAATATCCCTGTATAGCAATCCGTTATGACCATTGGCTATTTCCTGAGCATATTTAAAATAATAGCCAATATCATCAAAGGAATAAGGAACAAAAAATAAACCGGCAAATGTTACAATAACCACAACAATGAATATTGACTGAGCAATATTACTGTGTGTATTTTTTGCTTTGTGCATTGATTCAACCACTTTAATTCTACTAAAGTTTAAATAACAATTTCTGAATATTAAATCTCATTGCTATAATCAAAAAAATCATTTGAAAACCAAGAACCACGGCTTTTTTCATATCACCTGTAACGGAACTCACCCCTATCCTATCCTTGTAGTTTACTGGTATCTGTACACATTTGAACTTCATTAAATACCCTCTAACCATCATTTCAGGACCGAAGAAATTAGATTTCACTTTCAAATATGGAAGCATTTGATTAATTACATCACGATGAACAAGCCTGTAAGTACAACCAACATCACTAAGTTGATTTGTATTAAATAATACTTCAAGCATTTTTGCAACAAAAACGTTACCCCAACGTAATAGAAATCCCATATTAGCACCTTCCCATATAAAATTTCTGGCAGTACGTGTACCATAAACAATATCAAGGTCATTAGAATATGATAAAAGTTTATAGATATCCATTGCAATAAAAGTATCATCTGGTTCACAAATCACGATCAAATCACCTTTTGCCTCTCTCAAACCTCGCATAATAGCACTTCCATAACCCTGAATTGGTTCAAGTATTTCCTTTGCTCTTGTTTGGCTTACTTCTTCGCTGGTTCCAGGAGCAGCATTATTGTTTATAACTATGATTTCATCGATTATGCCTAAAGCTTCAAAATCCTCAATTGATTTTTTAATAGAATCTTTTTCGTTGTAAGTCGGCAAAATTAAAGAAATTGTTTTGTTGTTGTACATAATATATAAGTTTGATACTAATTTTAAAATTTAATTTTATTATGTGAAAGTAGCATTTGACACTTTTGAAATAATATTCTATAATTTTGAATGAACCAAATCAAATAATTCCTGTACAGTATTAGTGATTTTCATCTCTTCGGGTTTCAGTATTATGGTATATTTCTTTCCAATCATATTTAAAATTGCAAGAGCATTTAACGACGACCATTCGTCTAATTCACGAAATCGCGTTTCCATAGTAAATTCAGATGCATCAGTATCATCAAATTGTGAGGCAAAATTTTTAATAAATTCATTTATTTCCATAACTTCAATTTTAATGTTTTAAATAGTCTATTATCGTTTCAAGTTTATTCAGATAGTGTTTATTGTGATTTTTCTCTAATATATTTAAATTTAATCTCTCTAGTTCAGGATAAAGGCTAGTTTCATGTTTTATTATTTCATCCGGTGTGAATCTAAATCCAACAATTTTAGCAGGATTACCAATAACAATTGCATAAGGCGGTACAGTTAATCTACAAACAGCACCACTACCTACAATTGCACCTCTACCAATCTTTACACCCGACAATAATGTGACATTTGCTCCAATCCAAACGTCCTCTTCAACAATTACATCCTTTGCTTCCTGAATATCCTCAGCTGCATTTATCAAAAATAATTCACCAACAACACTTGGATGATTTCCTGTCACAATTGTAAGACCCTCAGCAGATGCTGAGTTCTTTTTCATTATAAACTTAGCTTGAGTGGTTATTATTTTTGAATGTCCCATTATATGAGTATTCTCATACAAAAAAACATTATTTATTCCTTTAATCAATATCGGAAACCTAACACGTGAAGAACTATCAATATATCCAAATTTTGATCTTTTTACTTTAAAATAATTTCTATAAAAACCATTTAAAGACGAAAGAAATAAATTATGAGTAATTCTTTTTTTTAAAATATTTATCATAGTAGTCATTTAAGATTATTCCTCAAAAAAATCGATTTTTAAAATAACGAATTATTGAGATTATATCATTTTCAAAAACAAGTCTTAAGCCCCTTCTAAATGAATGGCTAAAAAAATGATTGTAGGTAAATTTATCTGCCTCTTTGTCAACATCTATTATTTGAGGATGAACCAATGGAAAAATCAGATTATCGTTATCTACGTTTGTCTTTGTTGTGTCATTTAGGAAGTAATGAGTTGAATTCACAAAAAAACCCAGGTTTACAACCAGATTCTTGTTTGGAGTTATACAAAATCCACCACTCGACCATATATTATAAAAAAACTGAAAGTCCCATATTTTATCCGGTTGTCTGTGAGCCATTTTCAAAGTACGCACCCAGTGTTTCTTTTCTTTTTCAGTTTGAAAAACATGGTCTAATTTACCGGTCAGAATAGCCTGTTCGGCATCAGGAATGGAAGATTCAAAGAGTTTCCAAGCTCTGCGCCACGTACCCCAACCCCAAGTAGCCGGATAATGAGCAAAAAAATAACTCGCATCCCCTCGTTTATTTCCTTTTTGGAAATTATTGCCCCCTATCATCTTTATCCGGTCATCGTCCTTGTATTTTAAAAGTAATTCTTCACAATATGGAAAGAATGAAGGACTCGGATAACAATCGTCCTCAAGTATAATACCGTATTCTTCCTGCTCAAGAAACCAACTGATGGCCGTTGATACCCCATACCCACACCCAATGTTCTTTTCTCTGAAAAGTGTCTTTACCTCACAAGGCCAATCTATGTTCTCTGTAATAATCTTACGTGTACTTATTACGATTTCTTCTTCATTGGTCTTATTTTCGCGTGGGCCATCCGATGCAATATACAGTTTTTCCGGCTTGTATTGCTTGATAGCGGCAAATACCTTATCGGTAGTTTCGGGTCGGTTAAATATTACGAGTAGTACAGGTACCTTTTTATCCGACAATGAAATGGAAAGAATAGGATCATTATTGATTTTATCCAATTTAATCAATTTGTTTTCAATTAAAAACTTACTGATTTTCAATATATCAAATAGCCTGAATTTAATGCGACGGGTAAGTGAAATTTTGGATTGAACCTGTTTTATTATTACTTCATTGATGGACACATGCATTGGAAATGAAAAAAATCTGCTTTGCGATTTATCCAATGGTGTCAGATAACGTAATGGACTACAGGATGAGGTATGAGTAGCCGTTTTGGTAAAACCATTATTCAGAACCTTTGATATTGTTGGAAAAACATCATACATATCGTTCCTGAACTGATGATACACCCACCGAATCATCCAGGAATCAAGTTTACCGCTCATTTGCTTTTTTAGCATAGCCGATAAATCGCTCCCCCCTCTGTTGAAACTTTTTTGGAGTGATTTTGATTTTAAAAAATTAGTATAATCGCTAACTTCCCAATCAACTTTGTCCCAACGATCTTTCCAACTTGCCCATCCCCATGAATATGACCGATATCCGAATGCAACATCATAAATATAATCCTTAGAGTATTTCAAAGGGTACGAATAACCTGAAATGGCAAATACTTTAGGATTGTGATTATATTGATCCAAACATTGATTCATATAATCCAGAAAATTGGTTGAAGTAACCAAATCATCTTCCATCACAATTGCTTTTCCATATTCTGCCATTATCAGGCTAACCCCTTGTATTATAGAGTTTGCTAATCCTTTATTGAATTCAGACTCAATGATTCGTAATGATTTAAATCCTTCAGAATTTTTTACATAATCCCTCACAGCATATACCTGTTTCCACGATGCATCATTTTTTCCACCATCCGAAAAAATGATTAAATCGCTTTCGGGCGCTAGGAAATTCTTTTGAAGTGCCAATATGGTTTGACGAGTTTCAAATAGACGGTTATAGGTAAAAAGGCAGATAGGTGCTAACATAGTATATATTTTACCAGGCAGTTACCAATAACAACCACCTTCAACTTTATGAGCATTAGTAGGCAAATCTTCATTGGATGGGAACACAAAATATTCGTTGATAATCGAATCAAACTTTTCATTTTCAAGCCAACGTTTTCCTTTTATGCCAAATAACAATTGTGTTGGACCGCCTAAATGTACTGCTTTTTTTCCAATTCGCTTTACATGAGCAGCCAATGGAAAACCATAAGCTCCACAACCGATTATAGCAATATCAAAATCACGTTTATCAATCTCATCTTTCATATACTCCAGGGCTTCAAACCAATCGGCGAATCCTGCCCTATTTCCGGCTATTGTCTGTACGGCTTTAATCGTTTCAAGGCTTTTAAATTTGGGTAAAACCCGTTTATCCTGAAATAAATATTCACGATTAATTTCATATTGATTTTCTATGGTTTTATTAAATGGATGAATAACCAAAACTTTCTTATCAACTAATACCTCTGACCATGGATTTTTAGAGAGATAAGGCTCTAATGCACTTAATTGAATTCGTTTTGCCTTTGGATATTGTTTCTCTAAAAAACGTTCTTCCATACGCCATGAACCAAGAATATCAAGTTCTTTTATGTCGTTGTACATCAATGTAGAGAACCGTCTGATATTTTCTTCATTGGATGGGAAAAATCCTGAAAGTATATCCATGTTAGTAAAAAATCTTTTTCTAAAGAAAACTCTAAACACCCAAGGCATTTTCGGATAAAGAATAGCTTTTATTTCAGTAGAACCAAAACGGGCAATCATGGAAGGTTTATTACTCAGCAGCTCTTCTTTAAGTAACTCCGAACAGATTTCTCCTTCAAGTGGTTGATGGTACAACAATTGTTTAAAAAAACTATGGATATTTTGATATACTATATTACTCATATTCTATAAATTATGGGAAAATAGCCTTGTAATGAATTGAGATAAAATGTTTAATGGCCACCAATATATTATTCTGTCTATAGTCAAAAACAAAAAACTGAAAAGGATTACAACCCAATGGTGAATATAATGCCTTTAATCTTGAAATCAATAATTCGTTTTTATCTAACCATTTAGGTGAATTTTCATGCAATTCGCAAGCCCCAATAACTTGTCCAATAACATAACGTTTAATATTTATCTTTCCTGCTCTAATACCATAATCAATATCACCTAATGAATGATGAAAACGATAATCTAAATTGCCAACCTTTGAAAATACATGTTTAGGTATTAACACACAATTTCCATTAAAAAAATCACATTCCTGCAATTCACCATTGGGTTCAATAATTCTTCTTCTTAAATCGAATCCTCCATAAGAAATTATTTTATTATTAGTAAATGTAGTGCCAACAATAATAGCTTTTGAATTAAAGTTTTTGGTAGCACTTAACAAATGAATTAAAGCATCCTCATAAAGAAATGTATCATCATTCAACCACAAATATAAATCATAATCAAATGTATCAGATGCTGTCTTCCAGGCTAAGTACATTCCTCTGTTCCAATAAAGATTACCTGTTCCCTGAATAATATGCACTTCTGGAAAACTGACTATTACAGCATCGCTTGTACCATCAGTAGAACCATCATCTACTAAAAATATGGAATATTCATAACCTTCAGGAACTTTGCATTTATACAAAGCGTCAAGACAAGCCAGCGTTTTGGTTTTGCGATTGTGGCAAGTGATCAGAACTGCTATTGATTGTATCATTAATCAAATTAAAATTTATTTTTCCTTTTTTTTAAAAAAAAATCAAATATAATTATACTGATTCTCTTTCTAACCGGTCTTATTGAAACATTTAAAATATGTACATTTTTAATTACAAAATCAGCTATGGGTAATTCCAATCTGCCAACTGTATAATTACGAACAACATCAATAATAAAACAAACAACAATGACTGAAATTATATAAAGAAGTAAGATAAGTGAAAAATACCATTTCTCTAAATAAAAGGAAATATCAATAAAATGATTAAAAACAGTTCTGACAAATCCTTCTAAAACATAAATCATTAACACACTGGTTGCTATAAAATTTATGAATCTGGATTTGAAATTCAATTCTCTAAACAGCATGAAAATTGCAATAGCTGAAGCAATTATTAATATTGAAGAGTCTCTTGAAAATATATTTATAATATGTCCGGTGAAAATTGAGCTAAAATAGTTTAACGAAAAGATAGTACTTAACAAAAATATTATTGAAAACAGTATTCTATTTACAGAATAACTTTCTGTCCAATAAAATTTAATATACCTGCCAACCAAGTAAATAATAATCATATTAACCAACCCCTTTCCTCCATCAATCATTAAATCAAATATAAAGAATGAAGGGATAACACTAAAAATCAACAACATTAAAACCAATAATATTTCAAATGATTTTCGGGTTAATATTTCAGGTATTTTATTCAGATAGCCCGAAAAAATAACAAGTACAAAATAACACGAAATAAACCAGTATTTCCTCGATATAATTGGAATTATTGAAGGTATTAAATCCCTAATTATAAAATTATTTCTCCAAATAGATAATATCAATGCGGTTAATACAGAAAAGAAAATTATTCTTAAATCCAGCGACAACAGTTTTTTGGGATTTGATTTTATACCAAAATAACCTGATATAAGAACAAAACATGATACACAGGTATTAAATACACTATTAATAAGCGTTAAAATAATTAGATTTGCCCCGGTTGATTTATTTGCAAAACTACCAAACGTATGCATTGTGATAATTCCAAAAATACAAATTATTCTTAAGAGCTCAAAATTCGAATTCCGTTGTTGCATTTGATTTTTCGTTTCCTTGTTTTAAATAAACTCGATTTTTCTGACTTAAATCTTTGTTTTTCTGACGAATCTTCCGTATTTCAAATCCCTTTATTTTCGAAAATACATGTGTTGAAATTAATAAATATAAAATAAAACCATAGGAGTTAAAATTTGGATTTGTCATTGACACTCCAAAACTGGAGAATGCTATTACAATTCGTTCGGGAATCGTGTAATTACTCAAATATTTATTTAAAATTCTACTATAAACTATTAAATAAACTACAGTAAATAAAAAACCATATAAAAATATAAAATCCAAAAGCCCGTTCTCAGTATATGCCAGAGGGTTATACGGATCTCCAAACAAAAACGACAAAATATCAGTATTCAGAACCATGGGAAGGACCTCAATTCTTGTTTGAGCAGATGCATCAAATACTTCATTCTGATTAAACAACCTGCCTCCATAGCTGCTTTTACTGTATATAACTAAAATAAAAAGAAATAATACTGCAAAACCGATAACATCATAAAAAAAGGATTGCTTTCGTCTGTCAATTTCATTATAAAAATAATTTATGGCAAATACAACAAAGAAAATAATTGTAGCACCCCGGGCATTAAAACACGACAAAGCCATTAAGGTAAGAACAGACAAAAATAATCGTTGCCATTTATTCTTCAGATCGAATAAAAGAAATGGATAAATGGTCATCACAATAAGTGCATTGGTAAGTGGGTTTCCAAATAATGATGTACTCCTGAATCCATAAGCACTTTCATCAATAATTAAAGTCATATTATTTTGCCATAAATCCACATCTTCTGTCAATGGAAAGAATGCATGATTTATCGACTTTTCGTATATAGCAAAAAGACATTCGAATATAAAAAAGACGTAAATCAAATACCGAAGCTTTATAGCAAAGTTAAGTCTGATTTCTTTGTAAATAAGTGAGAATAAAGCAGGAATAATAAACATAAAAATATTAGCTTCAATATTATTCCTACCTCCTGTTATACTCCAAATAAGCATAGCTATAAAACCGAGCATAACTAGCATCAATTCATTACCCGATGATTTCCTCAAATGCAATCCTGTCATTATGAAATACAGTCCCAAAAAGAAAAACCGCATTGTTCGCACGGAACTTACACCTAAAATAGCCGGTCCTATTGTTTCTGTAGTAATCAAAACAAAGATGGTAGCTATAAATAGCGTAAGTTGCCTCCATGGCATTATTTTAAACGTTAATGTCATCTACAAATTGTATTTTCGGAGGTAAAAAATATAACGCGAATAAAAAAAATGAATAAATTGCATCAGCGGATATTTTGTCAGAATATTATCATTCAAATATTTACAAACTTTTTCATCTCCAAAATCCTTAAACTTATAATATGTAGAATTTGTAACGGAATATAGAATCAGTTTTTGATAAAAACTTTGATCCTTTATTTGTATATAATAAGGGAAATATTTATCAATAGGTTTAGGTTTCACGCTTAACTCGGAATATTGCGTATAATGCTCATAAACCACTTTTGGAGTATAAACATACTTGCAACAGTTCATCAGTTTCAGGTCGAACTCCAGATCCTCAAAAATTGAGATTCGTTCATCAAAACCCTTTACCAGCTCAACTTTTTCTTTGCGAAAGATCGAAGCACCCGTACGGGGCATAAATTTCCATTCCCAAAAATATTTTGCCGGATTCTTTACCACCTTTTCAACTTTAGCTCTGCAAATTAGATTGGTACTTCCATCTTCTGAAACCGAGACGTGATTACCTGTAAGCACATCGGCATCAGGGTAACGTAAATGTAAATCCCAAAGCACCTCCAAACAATCGGGAGTTAACCTATCGTCGGCATCTAAAAAAAGGATATATTGCCCTTTAGATAGTGGAATGCCATAATTACGTGCACTGGAAACTCCTCCATTAGGTTTAAAATAATAGCTTATTCTTAAATCTTTAAAAGACTCAACTATCATTCTGCTATTATCTGTAGAACCGTCATCCACAATGATTACTTCAAACACATCAAGTGATTGTGCCAAAACAGAATCAATTGTTGCTGCTATAGCTTCCTGTTTATTAAACAACGGTATTATGATCGATATATCAGCCATAGTTATTTTTTTAGTCTGATAAAAAATCGTTCATTTCTACTTATTCTGCTATAATGCAGCAGAAATTGGACATTCATGTTAATTGCATGTAAAAATGGTCTTTCAGCACGAGGTCTGAATTTCAATCCCTTCCACGGTGTATGATTTAAATTTTCCCTGTAAAGATACTTATACGGATGTAAATTTAGCGTATGCCATGGTTTTACTGCATCAGTAAAATGAATAATTACCGGATTATAAATACAATCATTCAATTGATCCTTAAATTCATCCTTAATCATGGGCAATTCATAAAAATAACCTGATAATGAATTAAATTTAAGCGGAAGTCTTTTAATTTTTCCCCTGCATGTATAATTGAAAATGTCCTGTTCCAGACATTTTATTTTGTCCAAGTTTTCTGTAAGAAAAGTGAGAAACACCTTTCCCATGTTATTTTCTCTCCAGTATTTCAGATTGAAAAAATAAAAACCGCCGTTCACGTAAGCATCAGATTGGTCTAAACCCAAACGTACTTTATTATCAATAGCATTTTCGGGCAATGCCATATCCTCGCATCCTGCATACACAAATCCATCCAAATCCGTATCAAAAACCTCTTTTAACGAACCATTACAAACGATATCGACATCGTAGTTTATTACTTTATCCACATATTCTGGTAATAATTTATCCAGAAATAAGCGACAATAAGTAATAACCCCCCACCAATTACCTGTAGGGTAATTTTTTAGTTCTTCTTCATCAATTGCAATAAGGTTTATTTTAGCATTAATCAGCTTTTCCAATTGACTGAATTTTTGAATAGTGTCAGGTTTATAATTCCCCAACACAAAATATTCTATTTCAATATCCTTATTATTTCTTGCTATTGAATAAATTAATGTTCCGGCATGTGGTGCATATTCATTGCTGGAAATCATTGAAACATAGTACATATACAGTATATTTATAAATTACTTTATTTAAAATTAAAACAGAGAAGTCCACGTTGGTTTGTATTGGGCATTGTATCACCAATAACATCCTCCTTCTATATTGACAGCATTTGCTGGTATTTCATTTTCATTAGGTCTGACCCAATATTCATTGTAAAATCGAGAATGATCCCGATTATCCCATCTGTGTCCTTTTATACCAAACATCAACTGCAGCGATCCACCCATGTGAAAAGCTTTTTTGCCACGTTTTTTTATATTGGCTGCCAATACAAAACCATAAGCTCCACACCCTAATAAGCAAATATCAAAATCTTCACTAAAAATTTCAACTTCCATTGCATTTAGTGCTTCAAACCAATTATTGTAATCTGTACATACTCCATTAATACTCTGTACAGCCCTCACAACTCTTAAATCAAAATCAGGAAGTATT
Organism: uncultured Bacteroidota bacterium; assembly: GCA_903847905.1. Lineage (GTDB taxonomy): Bacteria > Bacteroidota > Bacteroidia > Bacteroidales > CG2-30-32-10 > CAINEZ01. The sequence continues at coordinate 2,578 of CAINEZ010000007.1, read as the reverse complement.
TCATTATTTTTAAATAAAAAAGCTCTTCTTGTATATTGGGCACTAATGGTTTCAGCAAATGGATGAACCACCACAACCTTTTTACCTTTCAATGCTCTACTCCAGGGTTGAGAAGCCCAAAAAGGCTCTAGTCCAGGTAAAATTACTTTTTGTGAACCTTCCAACTCCTTTTTAAAAAAACGTTCATTTGCCTGCCATGATGCCAAAATATCAACAAATGGCATGCTATCAATAGTTGCCTGACAAAAACGACTAACTAATTCTTTATCCAAAGGAAATACCCCCGCATTTGTATTTAAACTACTTAAAGTTTTTTCGTTCCACCACCATTGTGGTGTTTTTCCGGTTATAAAACCGAGCACTGAGTGTTTACATTTATAAATTCCATAATAATTAGTTGCCGATGATAATTCAAAAGCCCCTAACCTTGCTATCATAACAGGTCTTTCAGTTAATAGTGAATTATATATGCTTAAGGATACTTTATCGTAATCAGTTATGATTTTGCTATCAGAGAATATATCATTGTTTTTAAATAACAATTTATATCCTTTTCTTAAAATAACCAACAATCGAAATAATTGATTCATAAATAATCATTAATATGAAAATAATAATAAAGCACTAACAAATATACTATGAAAATAACCAAAATCAAAAAAAATCAAAAACTTTAAACCGATAAATGTTTCACAATTCTTTAATAATAATTTTCAATATAATTTTTTAAAGCAATTTTCCAGTTACTCATTCTATTTACGGCTCTTAAATCCAACTTTTTTGTAACAAGTCTTTCAGAAGCAGGGCGTGCTGCGAAATAAATTTCTTTAAAATAATCAGAATTAACTGTCGTTATTTTTACTTCGTTTTCCTTACCCAGAATTCTCAGAAGTTCATGAGCAACTTCTAAACGACTTGTTTGACCGCCACAAACACAGTTGTACAGTCCCCAATATTCTTTTTCAATCAAAGCCTTAACAGTCCGTGCAAAATCATGAGTATATGTAGGTGTACCGTCCTTATCGTTTACTATAAATAATTCTTTTTTCCCCTCATTCAATTGGTTCATCAACTTCTGAATGAATTTTTTATCTTTTTTAGGACCTGCTCCCATCATCCACCCAGCCCTACAAACCAGATAACGTTTGGCATTTTCAACTACAAACCGTTCACCCATATATTTAGATCGTGCATAAACTCCAAGTGGATTAGGTATATCCCAGTCATCGTAGAGGTCCTTATTACCATCAAAAATTCCGGCAGTACTAATATATAGAATTGGTATGTCCAAACCATTAGCTATATGAACAGCATTTTCAACGCTTAAAGTGTTAGTGAGATAAGTATCATCAGGATTATTTTCGCAAAACTCTAAATCAGTATATGCCCCAAGATGAAAAAGATAATCGGGCTTAAAGTTTAAAACATCTGCTTTATAGGCTTCAGCATCTCTGAAGTCAAGAAAAGAAAGCCATTCTTCATTAACATCTTTATCAGTACATTTAATTTCAAATTCTTCGTTAAATTGTCTATAAAATGCTTCGCCAAGCATGCCACCACAACCTGCAATGTAAATTTTTTTCTTCATTTTGTTTATTTCTATTATTATAACTAAGATTAAAAATATTAGTGATATAATTTGAGCTTTTATTAGCGCTCTATCATATTCTTAAGTTTTTTTCTACTGATGAATAAATAGGGATAAGATTTTATATTGAAATGCTGAATCAAATATCTTATTCTGGTAATCAAATACCTGACTTGTTTATAATCATTTGATTTTTTATATTTTATTTTCCATGGACTTAAATGTACATATTTCCGAAACTCGTATTTAAGGGGCATATCGCAATCTGAAAACCAAGGTTTTGTGCAAGTGTAATGAATAATAACCATTTGTTTTAATTCGCTCACAAAGTCCTTTTGATTATCTTTCGTTAATAAGGGTTCATTTCTAAAGAAAAAAGCCATCATATTATAGCGCATGGGCAATTTCAATATGTACCCTGTACATACTGAATTGATTACATCCTGATCGGCAAAATGTATATTTTTAAAGTTATCATTTATAAAAGACAAGGATTTAGCTTTTATATTATCTTCTCTCATTTTCTTTAAATTCATATACATTATCCCACAACAACCAAAATAATTCTCTTGTGGAATTCCTAGCCTTTTTTTATGAGCTTCGGAGGTAGATGCATCAGGGGGAAGAGCAAGATAAAAATTAGATAAATCATATTCGATAATGGTTGATAGTTTTTTTACGACAATAATATCAATATCAAGGTATAATACTTTATCTAAATCGAGGTAATCGGGTGCAAATAACTTTGTGTAGGTTGATATTCCCCATTTACCCGGAACCTGGGTTTCTGAATCCTCTTTCGAGAGTTGGATAATATTAATTGTCTGATTATAGCACTCTGCTAAAATTGCCATTTTTCTGGTATTTTCTTCATCAAAACCAGTTGTGAGTATATAAACATTGAATTTGGTATCCTTATCATTCTCAAAAATCGAAGTCAGCACAACACCGGCATATCCGGCATACCCGTTTGTTGGAGTAATTAATATA
>CAINEZ010000006.1 GCA_903847905.1 uncultured Bacteroidota bacterium | reverse complement strand
CTGTCGGAGCCATTGGTGTTTCCGGTTGTGTATTGATTACAATACTGTCTGATGCTACCGAAGTACATCCTGTTGTATCGGTTACTGTGTAGGTATATGTTCCGGCTGAAAGCCCTGTTATTGTTATACTTGTTCCTGTTCCGGTAGTGTCGCCAGAATTTATTGTCCAGCTTCCCGCGGACGGTAATCCATTTAATTCTATACTCCCTGTTGCTAATGAACACGTTGGTTGCGTAATTGCTCCTGCTGTCGGAGCCATTGGTGTTTCCGGCTGTGTATTGATTACAATACTGTCTGATGCTACCGAAGTGCATCCTGATACATTTGTAACAATATAGGTATATGTTGTTCCGGCTACAAGTCCTGATATTGTTGTACTTGTTCCTGTTCCAATGGTAGTTGTTCCACCAGGAGTTCTTGTTAATGTCCAGGTTCCTGTTGCAGGCAATCCACTTAAAGTCACACTTCCTGATGCTACTGCACATGTTGGTTGCATAATTGTATCTACTGTTGGAGGTGTTGGCACGGAAACTAATAAAATCATTGAATGTGTCCATGTATGATTACTGCCAGAACAAACCCAAGAATAAGCAGCAATTTTCTTTCCCTCTCCGTACCATGGATCCATATAATACAGATTATCGCCAGATATTCCATGTCCTGCAATAATATGAGCACCTCCACCTGTCCAACTCCAGATAATAAGGAAGAGTCTATTTGCTTGAAGATTAGATATTATGAATGATTGGGATAATAACGAACTAGCACCATAATTAGAAATATTTGCAAAATGTACTAAAATATCCTGAATACTACCAGGACCTCCCCATGCATAGTCTGTATGATTACAAGAAGAAGGCGAAACACAACAATTTGTACTTCCAAAACTAATATCAGGAAATTGTTCTACTGTTCGCGCGTACTCTGCTATAGAACACTGAGAAGTTGGAGTACAATAGTAATCTAAAACACAAGAAGAAACGGCAGCCCAACACCACTGATTTTGTTCTTGAGTTACTGCGCTAACGTTTAATATTTGTCCTTTCAATTGAGTATTTACAATGAAAGTTATTAATGAAACTACAATTGCTATTTTTTTCATTGTTTATTATTTTTTATCATGTTAAAAATATCAACCAAATCATATAATTTGTCTTTTGAACCTTGTATTGGAATAAACTTTAATTGATTTTTTGTGTATCCCTCTATAATAAAATCTGATTTAATCTCATAAACTCTAAGTAATCCAAGTGTTTGATTTGTTTTTTTTGCAGATATTTCTTTAGCAAGTACACATGCTCCAAAATCGACAATTTTATATTCTTCGTTTTCTTTAATAATAGTTAACAATGCCCTATATTCGTTATCAATTACTATTGGAATCCTCCATGTTGAAGTAAATACAATGTTTGAATCTTTCAAAGTATAAATTTTAATAGGAGTATCAAAAGAAATTTTTTCAAACTCCTCTTTGTTTTTAAAACCATAATCATTTAAATTTTCATTAGGTATATTATCAATAAACAAATTGATTTGCTTTTTAGCTGTTTGTAAAATAATATCCGTTTCCGAATATTGGTATAAGGATTTGGAAAAGTTATTGGTATCGGTTTTTTGAAATAATGCGATATTTGTATTTTGAATGTGCTGTGAAAAAGCGACAGAGTTTTCAGCAATTGCTACAATAAAAATCAAAAAGAAAGTTACTGCTTTTTTCATGTTTATTTAAAATTAAGTTTTTACTATATTATAACAAGTAAAGATAGTTATATTTTCGTTGTTATTTGTTTATTTTATAAGAATTATTTATAGTAGCTTGGCACAAGCCGGCTTGCCGATAAAGTTTTGAGTGAAATTTTGAAAATAAAACAGTAATGATAGAAAGATGAGGATAGGCAAATTATTTTTTTAATTTTCTCAGCAACTCAGTGGCATAAACAAAATCGTTTATTTCCTTGTTATCAGTATCAAGAATTTCATTGTTATTACCTTCCCACCAAAGCTGCCCATTGTATAAGAAGGCAATTTTATCGCCTATTTCAATTACGGAATTCATGTCGTGAGTATTGATAACAGTAGTTATCTCAAATTCTTTTGTAATTTCACTTATTAGGTTATCAATAAGGATGGAAGTTTTTGGATCAAGACCGGAGTTAGGTTCATCGCAAAAAAGATATTGAGGACGCATAGATATTGCACGCGCAATAGCAACACGTTTTTTCATTCCTCCACTGATTTCGGAAGGAAACAGATCGTTTGCATTAATAATGTTTACCCTTTTAAGGCAAAAATTTACCCTGTCCTTTTTTTCTTCCAGTAACATATCGGAGAACATATTCAAAGGGAACATTACATTTTCTTCCACTGTAAAAGAATCGAACAATGCAGCGCCCTGAAATAGCATTCCAATTTCCTGCCGTATAGTTTTTCTTTCCAGCAAGGTCATATCAGAAAAATTCCTGTTATCGTAAAGCACCTGCCCTTCGTCAACTTCCAGTAATCCCACAAGACATTTCATTAAAACTGTTTTCCCTGACCCGCTTTCGCCAATAATAAGGTTTGTCTTGCCTTTTTCAAACTGAACAGAAATATTCTTCAGCACTTTGTGACCACTAAAAGTTTTCGATATGTTTTTTGTTTCAATCATCCAAGCAATAACTGAGTTAATACTAGATTTGCTATAATTATAAGTATGCTGCTATATACTACCGCTTTTGTACTCGACTGACCTACTTCTAATGCTCCGCCATGTGTATAATATCCATTATAGCCCGAAATAGAAGTTATAATAAAAGCAAAAACTGCTGTCTTTATTAAAGCATAAAATATTTCAAACGGAACAAAATAAGTTTGAATTCCCAATAAATAAACATGTGTAGTAACCACACCTGTGAAAATAGCAACAAACCATCCGCCAATCAATCCGAGGAACATGCTTATTGTAATTAAAAAAGGGTTAAGGAGAACACAAGCTGTAATTTTGGGCAGAATAAGATAATTGGCAGAATTTACACCCATTATATCCAAAGCATCAATTTGCTCTGTTACCCTCATAGTGCCAATTTCAGAAGATATTCTTGACCCGACTTTCCCTGCGAGTATTAAACTTACTATTGTAGGGCAGAATTCCAAAACCAACGACTGCCTAGTTGTGAAACCCACAGTATAAAGAGGTATCCACGGGCTGTCGATATTATAAGCGGTTTGAATAACTAAAACGGCACCCATAAAAATTGAAATGATAGCTACGATCCCAATCGAATCAAGACAAAGATTTTCCATTTCTATAAAAGCCATCTTTCTGAAAATTCTGGATCTGTCAGGCCGGGCAAACACCCTAACCATTAACAAGCAGTATCTTCCTATGTGATAAAATATTTTCATTTCGGGATTTCGATATAACAGCTAAATATTAATTTTCAAATATAATAAAAGGAAAAACAATTTTTATTAATTT
>CAINEZ010000005.1 GCA_903847905.1 uncultured Bacteroidota bacterium | reverse complement strand
TGTAAAATCAATAATTTTTAACAATGAAAGTAAAAATAACTTGCCATTGTATAGCTATAAATTAGAGTATATTAAATGGGTTACTACCTTTATACTCTCATTAATTGTATATTGTGTAATTGCAAAACTTATTAATACATATTATAATCCTGATATAAGTGAAGCATTGACTTATACACGAAAATTTGCTATTTCCCCCTTTTATTCTTTTCCTGAACCTAAAGAAAAATTGTTGTTTTTATCTGCTGTATTTACTTTTACGATTTCATTTTTTGCATTTTATTACTTAGCAAATAAGTATATTAAAAACATTAAAGAAAAAAAAATTCAGTTATTATACCTCATAACGTTAACCGGCAGTATTGCATTAATTATATTTATCGCCTATAAAGGGCTTGTTGCACGCAATCCTTTTGCCGTTAATATTCAAAATGCACATGATTATGTGGCAAAAACAAATGAAGATTTTTATTTTATAAAGACTTTTATTTACAATAACTTTTATTTGTTTTTATTTATAATATTTCCTGCTATTTTATTTAATTTTCTTTATAAGCATAAATTTTCAGCTAAAACAATTGGGGTTCTGAATGAAGTAAAAGTAACATTTGTTTATACTTTTTGTATTACTATTATTATTGTTATATTTTTTATTTCATCATTTAGATTCCCATATACTTTTGAAAATAAATATGATTTTAATGCTGTTTATTATTCCGTTGTTCAGGTGTATAATGGACTGCCAATGTTAGTTGATGATTTTACCAATACTTACGGACTTTATCCTCATTTTGTAGTTCCCATATTAAAAATATTTGGATTAAGTGTATTAAGTTTTTCATCGCTTATGGCTTTATTACGGTCTTTATGTTTCGTTTTTATTTTTTTATTTTTTATAAAAAATATAAATAACAAACTTCTTATTTTATTTGGATTCACAACGATATTTTTTAACTCATTTATTTATGGTTACCTTGTTACGAATTATGATCCCGCTTTTGCAGGATGCCCGATAAGATGGTTTTTCCCAATATTATTGATATTGTACTCGGTCTTTTATTTTAAAAACAAATCTAAAAAAAGCTATTTTATTTCATATTTTATATTTTCCCTTGGTATTCTTTGGAATCCTGATTTTGGAACAATAACATATTTATCACTTTTAGCCTTTTACTCTTTTTTAGAATTTGAAAACCAAAATTTTATAACAGTTGTAAGAAAAATATTCTTCCATATATTTTTTGCTGTACTTATTTTATTTGCAACATTCATTATCTATTCAATTATTATAAAAATATTTTATGGGAATTTTCCCGAATTATTTAAAATGTTTTCTACAATAAAAATGTTTTCCGTAATGGGTTTGGGTATGTTGCCTATGCCAACAACATACCACCCTTGGATGCTTATTGCAATAACATACCTGATAGGATTGTTATATTCGGTTTATCATATAATAAATAAAAATATATCTTCACGCTCCGCAATAGTTTTTTTACTTACTGTAATAGGTATAGGTTCATTTTCATACTACCA
>CAINEZ010000004.1 GCA_903847905.1 uncultured Bacteroidota bacterium | reverse complement strand
CCTTTTACATAATATACAAAAACAGCTGTAGCTAATTTTTTCCCATTAAATGTGCCATCCCAACCATTTTTAATATCATTTGTTTCAAAGATTTTTTCGCCCCATCTGTCATAAATAATAAAAACAAGTTCTTTTATTCCCTTACCTCTTACATATAAAATTTCATTCTGTCCGTCACCATTTGGTGAAAATGCATTAGGAACAAAAGTAGTCGTTGAAACATCAACATTAAGATTAATTGTATCCGAATCGGTACATCCATTTGCATCGGTAACATAAACGGTATAAGTTATATCGTTTAATGGTGTTGAAATGGGATTTTGGATATTAGGATTATTAAGATAAGTTGAAGGAATCCACTGAAATGATACTCCGCCTACACAGATAGCTGATAACTGTATGGAATTACCAACAAAAAATGTTGTGTCGTTCCCTGCAAAAGCTTGAGGTAATTCGTGAACGGTTAATGTTGCAGGAGGAGAAATTAAAGTATCATATTCATTCCATGCTATGCATTTATACTTGCATCCGGTCATCAAACTATCAGGATTAATGACAGTAAGAATATCTGTTTGCGTTCCCGAATATAATGCGCCATCAGTAAGGGTATCCCAGCCGCTTCCGCAGTTTCCCAGCCACTGATATAGAACGTCGGTACCGGCTACATCAACGCTGAAAGTGGTAGTAATGTTTTCACAGGTTGATTGGGTAGTATCAGGTGGATTTACAAATGATAAAATTTGATAGTTCCTTAAAATAAACGATTGTGCATTAGTTGAAAAATCGGTTATTGCAGATGCGGGTGTTTGGAAAGAATAATCGGTAGTAGTGGTAGGCAATGGATATTGTATTAAATTTCCAGGGGTAGTCGGCGATATAACATTCCATAAAGTGTTTCTGTATTGCCACATATAAGTTAACGGACGACTAAAACTGGTTCCTTCATCCTGAGCATCCGGAAGAGTAGAGTTCCATCCAAGTTTTAGTGATGTGCTGCTTCCGCCAATGTTACTTTCTTTTACATGGTAAGTGTATTGCACGCAGTAGCTGTCATAGCTGCCGGTTGTAGGCACTACTCCCGGTTCAACTCTTACAGCAAATGTGTCAATTGTTCCCGTGTAATTAAGTGTAACAGGTTTGTAATTCACGTAAGTTAAAGTATCGTTGCCTACAGGGAACAGGAAATCGGCGCTAAGGGGAACGCTTCTTTTAACAAGGGAACTAGTTCCTTTTGTAACAACAAATTTACTATTGTCGGCATTCAATGTTGTAGCAAAAGACAATAACGTAAGATCGAAATCTTTAATAATTACTTTTGCCGGAAAAGATGGATCGAATATTAATGTTTTTGCAATATACTCGTTTATCTTGCACCTTTTATTACCGGTTCCTGAAATTTCAAGATCATTGAAAGTTGTAGGATTTGTTCCTCCTATGTTTTGATAAGGACCTTCGAGTCTTACAAGGCTTGAGGGACCGGAAATAAAAACCCCGTTATTTGTGTAATCGCCTGTCATTATAATTGTACCGGAATTATTTATATTGCCTGTCGGGTTATTTAACAAGCCAAAAGTGCCTTGTATGTTCATAAAAGTTCCCGCTGGAACAGTAACAAATTCGGCATTATTAACCTGCGCATTTATTGCAGCAGGCAGTAATGTCGAAAATGCTAAGATCGAAAATAGAAAATTGTGTTTCATGGCTTTTTGTTTTATTTATTTTTTTTGACCAATAGCTTTTTGAGAATTTATTTCGGTTTGAAGAACTCCAACTTTTTGATTTAGGGCAGAAATACCCGATTGTAATTGTTCAATGGTTATTTGCTGTTCCTTTATAGCTTCAATTAATACGGCTGTTAATTTGGAATAATCAACAGATTTGAAACCTTGGGTATCTGTAAATACTACCTGTGGTAACACTTTTTCCACTTCCTGGGCGATCACTCCTATTTGAGCGGTGGAATCGAATTCTTTATTTTTGAATTCTTTAGTTCTCCAGTTATAGTTTACACCTCTGAGCTGGTTTACTAATAAAAGCCCATTATTAATAGTAGTGATATCTTTTTTATATCTTATATCGGATAATTCGTTAATGAGAATTGTTTTTAACGTACCGTTTACTTCCAGGGTAGCAGTAGGAGCGGTAACTCCTATCCCTACTTTCCCTGCAGTAGTAACACGCATTTTCTCTGTATTATTGGTTTTTATAACCCAATCATTAGCATCAGTAGTTCCTATAAAATTTGTAGCTTGATCTGTTCCTGTATTACCTGTCAGCCCCCATGCATTTAAGGAACCTGGTGCTCCATCAGCTCCAGCAGGACCGGTAGGACCAGTGGGACCATTAACACCGGCAACGCCATTAACTCCGGCAGGACCAGTAGCTCCAATAGTTCCAGCAGGTCCCATTGGTCCTATTGCTTGTACCCATGCAGGTATTGTTGAGTTGTAATACCAAAAACCTATTCCTCCGCCGGTCATTGTAGCAGAAAGGTTATAAACTAATAATGAGTTAGCAGGGTTAGGTATAGTTACTACATCAGTAGTGGATGTTAAATAAACACGTGGTACCAGCAAACCTTTTGTCAAACTTGATATATCCAGCATGGCTGAAGGGTCAGCTGCAGCTCCTGTTGAGTTAATTGATACGCCGCTTTGCGAAAAAGTTTTATTGCATATAAGAACGCAAAAGGTAAGTTGCAAAGTACAAAGTACAAAAATAATTTTTAGTTTTTTCATAATTTTATTTTTCATAAATGTTAAGTTTCACAAGGTTGTTTATGACAACTTGTATTAATTAATAGCAAAGATAAAACTTTATTTTTAAATTCATCAGGTTTTTGTAAAAATATTTCCGGTTTAATTTTAAACCATTTTTCAATAGCATCAAAAGGTGTT
>CAINEZ010000003.1 GCA_903847905.1 uncultured Bacteroidota bacterium | reverse complement strand
TTTTTGCTTTAAAAAATGGAGGAAAAGGTTAATTTTGTAAAAAATATTACTTTGAAACGACTTTATTACATAATATACATTTTAACCCTGATGTTTTTTATCAGTACAAATGGTTTTTCACAGGACACTATCAACCTGTTGAGTGGAAAACAAATTGTGGCCAAAAGTATTTACAATGAACCTGCCAGTACTTTATTAAAATATGAAATTCTAATCAAAGGAAAAATAAAACAAAGATCCGTTGACAAATTAGATATCTATTCTATTAGCATGACTGATAATACACAAAATTTGCTGTACATTCAGGATTCTGCTATCGGATGCCCCTTGTCTGCATTAGAAATGGAGCATTTTATGCTTGGAGGACGGGAAGCTATGAAAAATTATAAAGCGCCGTGGGTTACAGTATTTGGCTTTGTTACAGGAGCAGTTGCTACAAACTACATAGGCTTTTGGGGATTATCTTCTGTAATTGTTTATCCTGCATGTATGGGTATTGTTGGCACAAAAATAAAAACTTCCGATAATGTGAAAAGTGATTTGAAAGCGAACAAGAATTTCATTGATGGGTATAAAACATATGCTACTAAGAAAAAAGTGAAAAATGCCCTTTTTGGATCAATTATCGGAACAGCTGCTTTAGCGATCACTTCAATGATTATAAATGCCCAATAAATAAAAAAAGTCCCGGTTCAGGGACTTTTTTTATAATTAAATTTTAATTCCAAATTCTTATTTTTTAATTCTCATCTTATAGAATGAACGCCATACAAATGTAAGGGCAATAATAAAAAATACTATGCCCACGTTTGGAGCGGCCGATCTAAAACTTTCGGATATTGCAATTTCCATTGCAAGTACTCCGAATAATGTAGTAAATTTAATGATAGGATTCAAAGCAACTGAAGAAGTATCTTTAAACGGATCACCAACGGTATCTCCCACAATGGTTGCATCATGAAGAGCTGAACCTTTTTCTTTCAGATCCACTTCAACCACTTTCTTTGCATTATCCCATGCTCCGCCAGCATTAGCCATAAAAATAGCCTGGAATAATCCGAATACAGCAATTGAAATAAGATAACTTACAAAGAATGATACAGGAGCGTCCCAGTTTGCTTTTGACTGATCAAGTCCGGGAGATGAGAAAAATGCAAAAGCAAGAGCAAAAGCAAAAATGCCAATAAATATATTGAACATTCCTTTTTGCGCATACTGTGTGCATATCTTTACAACCTCTTTTGATTTTTCAACATCGGCTTTTTTAGGAGCATTAGGGTCGAGATTAATATTTTTCTTAATGTATGCTACTGCGCGGTGTGCACCCGTTGTAACAGCCTGCATTGACGCTCCTGTAAACCAATAGATCACAGCACCGCCTGCAATAAATCCCAGTATTGAATAAGGATTTAAAAGATTTAAAATCTGTTCAGGTTCAACACCTAATTTATTTTTAATAACTAGGATAAGTGAAAAAATCATAGTAGTAGCGCCGACTACAGCTGTACCAATTAAAACAGGTTTGGCAGTGGCTTTAAAAGTATTACCGGCTCCATCATTTGCTTCCAAATAATGTTTTGCTTTTTCAAAATCGGGTTTAAAACCGAAATCTTTTTCTATTTCTGCAGAAATATTCTCGTTTTCTTCGATCAGTGAAAGTTCATAAACAGATTGCGCATTGTCGGTTACAGGTCCATAACTATCCACTGCTATTGTAACAGGACCCATTCCCAGCATTCCGAAAGCAACCAAGCCGAATGCAAAAATAGATGGGTAGATCATAAACCCTTCGGGAACAAAAGTACTTGCATAATAAGCACCAAACATCAATCCTAAAAATATCATTCCTTTCCAGAAAGCGCTGAAATTACCTGCAACCAAGCCGGATAAAATAGTTAATGAAGCTCCACCTTCACGCGAAGCTGTAACAATTTCATTAACATGATGTGATTTAGGGCTTGTAAATATTTTAGTGAATTCAGGTATTAACGCAGCACCTAAAGTACCAAAGCTAATTATAGTAGAAAGAACGATCCATAAATTAGTAGAAGTTGCACCTATTTCAGTAGAAGGTCCAATCATAAGATAACTTACAATAAAAGTAACGACAATAGATAGAATGGATGTTATCCAAATAAGATGTGTAAGAGGTTGTTCAAAATCAAGATCATCTTTATTGGAGTATAGAGATTTACTAAGAATTCTATTGATCCAGAATGAAACAACAGATGTTATAACCATTAAAATACGCATAACAAATATCCATGTAAGCAAATTTGTTTGATAAACAACTTTGTTAGCATCGTTTCCAAAGCCCACAGCCAGTACAATAAAAGATATTAATGCAACTCCGGTAACTCCGTATGTTTCGAATCCGTCAGCAGTAGGTCCAACGCTGTCGCCTGCATTATCACCTGTGCAATCGGCAATGACGCCCGGATTGCGGGGATCATCTTCCCCGATTTTGAAAACAACTTTCATCAGGTCGGAACCAATATCAGCTATTTTTGTAAAAATACCACCTGCGATACGTAAAGCTGATGCACCAAGCGATTCACCAATTGCAAACCCGATAAAGCTTGCACCTGCCAATTCTCTTGGAACAAATAATAAGATAATAAGCATCATGATCAACTCAACACAAACCAACATTACTCCTATACTCATTCCTGCATCAAGGGGTATATTTAATAATTTTAAAGGTTTGCGTTCCAGCGAAGCAAAAGCCATTCTGCTGTTTGCAAGAGTATTCATACGAATCCCAAACCAAGCCACGCCATACGAACCTAAAATACCTACTACAGTCCATGATAAAATTAATGCAACGCCACCAAAGCTTTGTTCTTGTAAAAATCCAAAATAAAATGCAACACAAGCTGCAATAAATACAAATAGTATTATTAAAAATTTGCCTTGCTGAATCAAATAAGTCTTGCATGTTTCAAATATAACTTTTGAAACATCCAGCATTGAAGAGTGGGCTCTAATTTTTTTAACTTTCATAAACTGAAAAAGTCCGAATCCCAAACCCAATAAACAAACAACAAATCCCCACATCAAAAGGTTATTCTGATAAGAACTCAGTTCAGGGATTTTAAGGTCAGCTTCGCTTGCGAATGTTGCAAAAGGAAATATTACGAATAAAAGAGCAACTAATTTTTTCATATATGCTTTATTATTTTAAAATTTTCGGCAAAGGTATAAAAGTATTTTATAATGATAAAACTATTTATTTTCCTAAAATCAGCAAGTAATAAATAAAAAAAATATGAAACCACAGTACGCAAACCAACGGGCAGGCAAGTATCGGGATTCTTTATGTTCATTGTGGTTTAAAAAAATACTTACGGATTTTAATAATAAATATCTATTCGATTCATTTATCAGATAAAATTTTTTTCTCCCTCTTATTCATTTAATTATGTAATTCATATTTTGAAAAGTTTAATACAAATAGAAAAATTTTGTACTTTTATCAATTCAAATTTTTAGACAGAAATTATTCTATTGAACAAAATGGATAAAATCAAACTCAAAATTCTTGGAATTTCATATAGTCAGTCACAGTCTGGCGCTTATGCATTGATACTTGTTGAAAATGATGGCAAACGCAGATTACCCATTATAATCGGCAGCTTTGAAGCGCAGTCTATAGCTATTGAACTGGAAAATATGAAACCCACAAGGCCACTAACTCATGACCTTTTTAAGATATTTGCCGACACATTTAATGTTACAGTCAAAGAAGTAATTATATATAAATTTACTGATGGTATTTTCTTCGCAAAAATTGTATGCTTCGATGGAAAGAATACATTAGAAATAGATTCACGTACTTCCGATGCAGTTGCAATTGCCTTAAGGATGAAATGTACTATTTACACATATGAATCTATTTTAAACGCTGCCGGAATTATTATGGACGAAGACACTTCTGAAACTGCATCCGATGAATCGAAAGTAACAACTGTAAAAGACAAAACAGTAAGCAACACAGAATACTCAAATATGAAACTGCCAGAATTAGAAGAACTCCTTAAAACTGCTATAGAAGAAGAAGCATTTGAAAAAGCATCTGTAATCAGAGATGAAATAAATAAAAGAAAGAAAAGCAAATAAGTTGGTAAGTCAAAAAGGCATAAGGGAAAAAGGTAAGCGGTAATCGGCTTTGGAGATTGGAACTTGGAATTTCGGATTTGAGGCTTGGAATTTAATTACTGGCAGGCTAGGTATAAGGGAAATACTAAGTTGACAAGGCATAAGTTAAAAAGGCATAAGTAAATTTTCAATAACAATAATGAGGCAGTACTTAGAATTAATGGATCATGTGCTGAAACACGGCGCAAGGAAAGAAGACAGGACAGGAACCGGAACAATCAGTGTTTTCGGGTATCAGATGAGGTTTAATCTTCAGGAAGGATTCCCTCTTCTTACAACAAAAAAACTTCACTTACGTTCCATTATTCACGAACTGTTATGGTTTCTCAAAGGAGATACAAATATAAAATACCTTAAAGAAAATGGTGTTTCTATATGGGATGAATGGGCAGATGAGAATGGAGAACTTGGCCCTGTTTATGGTCATCAATGGCGTTCTTGGGGAACAGGCGATAAAACTATTGACCAGATTTCGCAAGTAATTGACCAGATAAAAAATAATCCCGATTCCAGAAGAATTATAGTAAGCGCATGGAATGTCGGCGAAATTGAAAAAATGGCTCTTCCTCCCTGTCATGTTCTTTTTCAGTTTTATGTATCTGACAATAAACTTTCCTGCCAGCTATATCAAAGAAGCGCTGATATTTTTATTGGCGTTCCTTTCAACATAGCTTCATACGCTCTGTTAACATTGATGATTGCACAGGTTTGCAATAAACAGCCAGGCGATTTTATACATACATTTGGTGATGCTCATCTTTATTTAAATCATATTGAACAAACAAAACTTCAATTGTCAAGGGATACAAGAGATCTTCCTCAAATGCTTATCAACCCTGAAGTGAAAGATATTTTTTCTTTTAAATTCGGCGATTTTCAATTAATTAATTACGATTCGCATCCGCATATTAAGGCGCCGGTGGCGGTTTGAATGTGATTATTGCCTAAATGTTAGAACTTTTTTGAATATTATCCATGAAAAATTTAGCATTTATAACTATTATTTTTTTCTTTTTCTTAAATTCTGGCTTTTCTCAAGATACTATTGTTAAAGCAGGAGGAGAAAAAATAATTTGCAATATTATTAAAGAAGATAATGAAGGCTTATATTATGCTACTGATAGTAATAGACAAAATGTTTATAATTATATAAAAAAATCTGAAATAGAGAATTTTAAATATCGTTCAGGTAAAAAAGCAAAGTTTCCTGAATTAGATAGAGTTTCTATAGGACTTGGATTTGGCATTGATTTCGGATGTATTGGAACCAACCTAACAATTTACCCTCAAAAAAATATAGGAGTGTTTGGATGTGTAGGCTATGCTTTTGCGGGAGTGGGCTATAATATAGGATTAAAGTTAAGATCAATTCCAGATAAACCATCATCAAAAGTTTCTCCATTTGCATTTACTATGTATGGATACAATACAGTAATTATTGTTGCTAATGATATCAAACTAAATAAATTCTTTTATGGGCCAACTATAGGACTTGGAATTGATTATCATTTACGATCAACTGGATATTGGTCTTTCGGATTACTTTTGCCTATAAGAAGTTCAGATGTTAAAGATTATATGGACGATCTGAAAAAAAATCAAAATATTGAGTTTAAGTATGGTTTATTCCCAATAGGTATATCAGTAGGATATAAATCAGTTTTGTAATGAATGGCAAGAAAAGCTATTGTTAAGGATTATATATCAGCAAAACAATATAGAAAAGATAATTTACTGCTATTACCTAAAATACTTATTTTTGTATATTAATTCAAATCATTCAACATGAAAAGAAATAAATTTCCTTTAGCAACAGTTGTAATAATTCTTTCTTTATTATGTTTTTCCAAAGCAAATTTTGCACAGGATACTTTGGTTAAAAAAGGTAACGGGATAATTATTTGTAAAGTAATAGAGATAGGGCTTACAGAGATAAAATATAAAGATTGGAATAACCTGAACGGGCCTGATATAGTGATATCAAAAAGTGATCTGATAAATATAAAATTTCAGAATGGAGCAAAAATGATTATAGCTCCGGATGATTTATCTTTAGAACTTGATCCGAGAGTTGTTGAACGTATAAACAATATCAAGTTTGCTTTTTTTGCCCCATTGTTTAATCATTTATGTTTTGGTTATGAAACAGTATTGAAACCAAGAACAAATATTGAAGCAAAAATAGGTATAGTCGGAGTCGGTTATCATCCAGGCTATTCTGATGTTGAAAAAATATTCGGAGGTTATCTGCAAACCGCTTTAAAGTTTTATTTAGGTGAGGATTTTTATACTCGCGGCTTAAAGCGGACTCATCAGCTTAAAGGGAAATATTTTAAATGCGAATTATCATTGGTAACTTATAACGATGAACATAAATCATATACTTATTCTGGTTATACTCCTTCAACTTACGTAATAAAAAAAACCACTGTTTATTCGGGAGCATTAAATATAATTTATGGACGGCAATATATATTGGGTGACAGATTTTCTTTTGAATATTACATAGGTGCAGGCATAGGTGTTCGGGACAATAATAATTCTAGTCAAAACGATCTTTTTGATTATACTAATTGTTACGCTTACGATTATTTTAGCCGTTCATTCCCTTTAACTCTAACCGGCGGGGTTACTCTTGGCTACATTTTTAAATAAAAATGGAATATAACTTCTGTTCAATATGAATAAAAAACTCTCAATAATAGTTGCAGTTGCTCAAAATAATGCAATAGGAAAAGAAAATAAATTACTTTGGCATATTTCTGAAGATTTAAAACGCTTTAAAAGTTTAACAAGCGGTAATCCGGTAATAATGGGGAAGAATACTTTTTATTCATTACCTGTCCGCCCTTTGTCCAATCGCACAAATATTGTTATTACAGATATTCCAGGTGAAAAAATTGATGGCTGTGTTATGGCTTATTCAATAGAAGATGCAATAAATAAATGCGATACTGTAAAAGAAAATTTTATTATTGGCGGCGCTTCTATTTACAGGCAATTCCTGCCTCTTGCAGATAAATTATATATAACAAAAGTTAATAAAGATTTTGAAGGCGATTGTTTTTTTCCTGAAATAAATTTAAAAGAATGGAACCTTGTAAGCCGCGAAGAATGTAGCGCAAGCGAAAAAAATGATTTTTCTTATATATAT
>CAINEZ010000002.1 GCA_903847905.1 uncultured Bacteroidota bacterium | reverse complement strand
ATTTTGCTTTCGTCTGTGAGTCGTTTCATTGATTTAGATTTTTGGTTTATCAAAGAAACTAATACTTGTCATTGGTGCTACATGCGCCATTGACAAGTAATTCACAGGCAGTTGTTTATTTCATTTTGTACAGTAGTTTAACAAAATATATAAAAATTAAATCAGATTATATACGATTTAATAATGAGCAATTTAGATGCGCAAAATTGGATTTAAGTGTTGAACAAAAGAATAATAGAGCAAATTAAAAGCAATATTGGGGCTATTACACCCATTATTGAGCCAGTTACTGCATGCAATTTATCATGTTCATATTGTTTTGTTGGAGAAAAGAAACCTGCAAAAATGGAATTATCTACTTTAAGAAAAATAATTTCATCGGTAGTTATCCATAATGGGAAAAAATGTACAACAAAGTTTATTTGGCATGGAGGCGAACCATTACTTGCAGGAATAGATTTTTTTAAAGAAGTTGTTAATATACAAAACGAATTTAAGTTAGATGACTATCATATTTTAAATGCTATTCAAACAAATTTAACTTTGCTCAACGATGAATATATTGTTTTTTTTATTAAAAATGAATTTGGCGTTGGGACAAGTTTAGATGGTACAAAAGAACTTCATAACAGAAATCGCAACAATTCTTTTAATCTTGTTTTTAAAAATCTTCAATACGCAAAAAGTAAAGGTTTGCATATTGGTGTTATTTGTATTTTAACGAAAGAAACATTGCCACATATAGAGCAAATATATTGTTTTTTTCGGGAAAATAATATTGATTTTACACTAAGTCCCGTTATTCCAAATACACGTTTTGCAAAAGATATTCTAACGCCAGAAGAGTACTATCTTGCATTGAAACAACTATTCGATTTATGGTATTTTGATAATACTTGTAAAATTCGAGTTAACCCTTGTGGAAGTATAATTCAGTCAATTTTACTTAAAGGAATAAATTTGAGTTGCATTCATAGTGAAAATTGTTTAAACCATTTTTTAACATTTTTACCAAATGGCGACGTTTTTCCTTGTAATAGATTTGCAGATTATGAACAATTCAAATTGGGCAATATAACAGAAACAATTTTTACAGAGATTTTAGAATCGAAAAAACGCACAGAATTGTTATCCCGAACAGTTGAAGAAATTGATTCTTGCAAAAAATGTGAGTTTAAACTATATTGTAAAGGTGGATGCATGAATCATGCTTATGAGTTTTATCAAACTATTTATGAACGTGATTATTATTGTAAGGCTTTTTTTAAGATATTTCAATATATTAACCAACATGTTAATGAATCTATAGTTAAAGCAAAATGTTAAATCTAAATAAGTTTATTATGAAAAATTCAGACGAAAAAAATGTTGATTTATTGGAAATCAATTTTGATGTTAATATTGATATCAATAAAATTGATTCTCCTGCTCTTCAAGGTATTTTAAGAGAGTTCAATGACCCTGAAATTGTAACTAAGATGTACGATAAACATTCTGATTGGGGGCAACAAGGTCAATGTGGATGCGTAATGGGTTGTTTAGGAGGTTGAAATTCTGCAAGCATATTTACAGGCGGATACATTATCAAAAAATTAATAAGTATTTCAAAGCCACAATTTTTTTTAAATTAGACAATTCCCAAAAATTATATATTTGCAATATCATTAAACATTAAAAAATTTTTTTAAACTTATTTTTATGGCATCAACATCAGAAACTGGACATGCTAAAAATGTAGCAAACTTTGAAGTTTTAATTTCATTTTGCAATGGTTATGGAGCACCTTACAATCCTTCAAAAAATAGTCTTAAAATTCCGCAACTTCAAACAACTCTTACCAATGCAAAAAGTGCCTTGCAGACTGTTAAGACTTATGGAACAACGTTTGAAAATGCACGTAATGCGAGGGAACTTGCATTATCACCTGCACCTATTAAAAAATTCTGTACACGTATTTTAAATGCACTTGAAGCTACCGATGCAACGAAATTAACCATAGATAATGCAAAAGCTATAAATAGAAAAATTCAGGGCAAACGTGCACTCACTCCAAAAATTTTGCCTGTTACACCGCCTAACCCACCTGCTGGTGGCACTACTCCTATTCCTATCGAAGTACATCAGATTTCCGTTTCTCAACAAAGCTATGATAGCTTAATTGATAATTTTACAAAATTTGTAGTATGTTTATCCGCTGAACCTCTATATATTCCTAATGAAGCTGACTTGAAAGTGGCAGGGCTTAATACTACCTTGACAAACTTTAAAACATTAAATACAGCAGCAATAAATGCCGCAACCCCTTATAAAAACGCAATGATTGCACGTAACACTTTACTTTATCAGGACAGCATAGGCTTGGTAGATATTGCATTAGAAGTAAAGAAATATGTAAAATCTGTTTTCGGTGCAACAAGTCCGCAGTATAAAGAGATAAGTAAGATTGAATTTAAGAAAATTAAGAAATAGAAACGAAGGAAAGGGCTCAGAATTGAGCCTTTTTCTTTTAGTGTTCTTTGACAGGGAAAAAGAATATAAGCTACATCGCTGAGTGATTTTCCTTTGGCAGTGAGAAAACTTTTTTTGGCACTGAGAGAATTTTCATTGGCGGTAAGAATATAAGCGTTGGCAACAAAGGAATTTTCTTTGGCACTTAGAAAACAACCATCGGCAGTAAGTGAATTTTCTTTAGCGCCGAGAATATAACCGTTGGCACTGAGTGAATTTCCTTTGGTGGTGAGAATACAAGCGTTGGCGGTGAGAAAATTAGTTTCTGTAAGTAGCGCATTGACAGGTTTTGGGGGTATAATACCAATCGCACAATGTAAAGCACATTTGCAACTTTAATTTTAAAGGTAAAAAGTGTTGGGTTGCAAATAAGCTTTCCATTTTCCACGCACTACCGGCAGTTACATATTCTCGGCAAATAAAAATCCCTTCCCTTCTGTAAAAATTTAAACGCTTACACACAGCCCAACCCAGACAAAAACTCATAGACAGTTCAGTGCTAAACTTGACACGGACTGTTCTTTTATGATATGACGAAAGACAAGTCCGCCAGCACCTAACAGGCGTTTGCTTTCAGTGGCGTGAATTTGCTATTTGACACTTATGTTGTATCTTTGAACTATTAATTTCGGGTGACACTTCAGTGCTTTTAAAACGCCACCGATAAGCAACCGCCGATCCGTTATGCACAAGCGGAGAAAAATTATTAAAGAGAAAAGCAGACTTTGACTTTTCAGACAGTTCACTGCAAATTTACAGACCAATGAAAGAAAATAAAATTATCCGACACACCAGCCCACCCAATAATTTAAATTTTTACCCCACCGCTTTTTCGCCGTTGGCGTTTTGGCTATCACACATTGCAGCACATTGTCAAGCCACACAAGCCATCCCACAAACCAAAGCTTGCCAAAGAGCTGCAATTTCCAACCCACAATAATGATAATAAATAGTATATTTGTTTCTTAAATTATTAAAAGTTGCAAAAGAAAGTTACTTACTTTAAAAATACAAGATAATGGGAACTATATTAACAAGAAATAAAGAACTACCCATGTTCTTCGGGCAACTTCAATTAAAAGGAGAAAAGCTTAATATTGATATTAGAAAAAGCGAGGACAAATCAGGTGTCTTTTACAAACACCCTAATGGCTCGCTTTATAAAGGCGATAGCATCGAATGGCTTAAATCATTAAAAGACGAAAGTGTTGATATGATTTTTGCCGACCCTCCATATAATATAAAAAAAGCCGATTGGGACAGCTTTGAAAGTCAGGAAGAATATATAAAAT
Organism: uncultured Bacteroidota bacterium; assembly: GCA_903847905.1. Taxonomy (GTDB): domain Bacteria; phylum Bacteroidota; class Bacteroidia; order Bacteroidales; family CG2-30-32-10; genus CAINEZ01. The sequence goes on along the minus strand of CAINEZ010000002.1, from coordinate 3,091 downwards.
GGTCAATGCTTTGGATTGAACAAGCTTCAAGAATTTTAAAACCAACTGGCACTCTTTATGTATGCGGGTTTTCCGAAATATTATCTGATTTGAAACACCCTGCTTCAAAATATTTCAAATCCTGTCGTTGGATTATTTGGCATTATAAAAACAAGGCAAATCTTGGGAATGATTGGGGCAGAAGTCATGAAAGCATTTTACATTTTAGGAAGTCAAAAAACTTCAAGTTAAATATTGACGACATACGAATCCCTTATAGTGAACATACTTTAAAATATCCAAGCCATCCACAAGCAGAGACAAGTCAATATGATAATGGAAAAAATTCCGATCATATTTGGGAACCAAATCCTTTAGGTGCAAAACCAAAAGATGTTTTAGAAATTCCGACAACTTGTAACGGGATGCACGAAAAAACCCCTCATCCTACTCAAAAGCCCGAAGAACTTTTAAGAAAAATAATACTTGCATCTTCGAGTATTGGTGATATAGTTTTAGACCCTTTTTGTGGCTCAGGTACAACACCTGTTTGCTCAGAGCAACTTCAAAGAAAATGGTTAGCGTGTGATTTATCAACCGAATATTTAGAATGGGCTATTAATAGAATTGAAATGGTTGAAGATTGGTCTATTGAAAAATGGTTGAAATATGATTTTGAAAATTTAAAAAGAAGGAGTTCTATACGATGACATTAAAACAAATGGTTAACAAGGCTAAAGATAAAGGTAATTTCAAAGACCTGAAAGCATACATTGCATTTTGTAATGAATATCTGAACTTCATTAATGATAATCTTCAAGCTGTCATTGTTTCGCAAAACGAAAATCATTATCAATTTTATCAATATAATAAGGCTGGTAATTATCAAATAACAAGACCTATTAATTCTTCGTTGATGTATGATTCAAAAACATTTTCTAAAGCATCAGATGAGTATATTAAAATTCTCAAAAATATAAAGTCGCTCAAAAAGCCTGATAATTCAGTTAGAGAAATCATTAATAGTTCAACCTATACTATTCAGCAATCCATTGGTTCTGCTTTAGACGGGTTACCTGCCGGACAATCAAACACAGCAAGAAAACTTAATGGTGATTTGTTTGAACAATTTATTCGTTTAATAATTCGTGAAATTGGTATTGAATGCAGAGCAGGTGTAATGCAAGTTCCGGTTGTGGTTGACGATCAGAATTTATTCAACATGAGTTATCAGCATGACTTAATTATTGAGAAAAATGATGATATAAAAGTTATTGGTTCTATCAAAACATCAAGTAAAGACAGGATTGATAAAATATTTATTGATAAATTTCTTTACAATAAATTAACCGAGAAGGACACTCCGCATATTGCTATATTTTTAAATGATGTACAGAGGAAAAATACAAAAAAAGAAAATGAATATGGCATCAATTCTACATTTCTTCCCGGACATTTTAAAGGATATACTGTTAAACTAAATCCGCTTGATGGTGTTTATTATTGCGACATACGTCCTAATATGAAAACAGAAGCCATTTTAAAAGATCATATTAAAACATTCGATAATCTATTGTTAGAGGATATTTGGAAATTTATTTAATTACATCATTAATTATTAAAATTATGGGGAAATATGACATTAACAACCCTAATTATTCATACGTGGCAAGTAGTAGTTATGAAAATTTTATGAGAAGAGCTTTCAAGTCCTCTAAAGCCCATAATCCTCAATATACTTTATCGGTCATGCAAAATTTAATAAATACCGAAAATGGTAAAAATTATGTAAAAATTTCACTTGAAAAACAATTAATACAAATCAAAGTGAATATTCATAAAGGTTTTGAAAAATTTCTGCAAAAAAAGATGTCTGATGAAAAAAGAAATGCTTTAAATGACTTGAAAAATCAAATCGATTATTCTGATTCATCATTTAAATTAATAGATATTCTTGAACAAGGAATTGAATTGACTCATGAATTTATATAAATTGGTTTTTGATAAAATGAATAAATGAAATTGTTTTGGGAAAATAAAATCAAATTCGAGTAATTATAATTTAAAAAACATATTATTATGGTAACAAAGCTAAAATCATCGCAAATTCAAGAATTATTAAACATCCATGAATCTGGAATGGGCTATCAATTTATTGAAGCAGAAACAGGTTTCTTAAGTTTAAAAAAGAAATACCTTGTTTTAAATTCTCAAATGCTCATAGATGATACTCCCCAAATATTAAATGAAGTTAAAAATGTATTTAAAACTGGATTCCGTAATGCTTTATTTAGTGCTTCAGATGTCGAATTGAAGAATATTAGATTAGTTGAGAATCTATCAAATTATTCTACAAAAAACTTTTCTGCCTTTATAGCAAATACTGGTGCAATTCATCAAAAGAAAGAATTGGCAAATGGTGTAGAAGTATTTACTCGATTATCTGCTTATGATGATGATAAAAGAATTGATAAGTCGAACAAAAAATTGTTGCCAGGTAGCTACACTACTACAAAGGATGATTATATGTATTGTAAAAAAAATGGTTTAGATCCTGTTGATAGATATGCATTACCAAGTGATGAGCCAATAACATGGGCATTTCATATACGTCCATTAAATGTAGATTCACTTCAAAGAGGAGTTGTTGAACCTGCAAATAATCATAAAGGTGGAGGTATTGAGGATTATTTTGAACAAGGCACGTCAAATAATACTTTTTTGGAACAATCACCATATTAAAAATGGTAGAGAAGCAAAAAATAATATTGCCAGAAGTGTTTGCAACTCAATTAATCAATACTCATGAAACTGGTATGGGTTATCATAAAGTTGATGTATATTTTAAAAATGGAATGGTTATTAGAAATCAAATTGTTTTAAATTGTTCAATATTAACCTTGGATAAATCAATTATTTTAAGTGTTGAGGAAATTGATAAAATTGAAATTGTATAGGAGCAAACAATAAAATATCATGGATGCTATTCTTTACGAAAAATTAAAATTATTACGATACGAAATTGCTAAAAAGAGAAACATTCCTGTTTTTATTGTTTTCCACAATATATCATTAGAAGATATGTGTAAAGTTTCACCACGTTGTTAATGGT
>CAINEZ010000001.1 GCA_903847905.1 uncultured Bacteroidota bacterium | reverse complement strand
GGAACCGACATTTAAAAAAGAACAAACCCGCTTTGTCTTTGAAAGAACATCGGCAAGACTTTCAATAAGCACTGCATCTGAGGCGGTAAGCCCCTTATGGCACAGCGCGCCGAATCCGCCGATAAAATCTATTTTCGCGTCTGTCGCAGCCCGGTCGAGCGTCTGCGCCATGGCGACGAATTTGCTTCGGGTCGCATGTGTCTCCATGATTAAACTTACCGGAGTAATGGCAATGCGATTCTTCACAACCGGAATACCGTACTTGGTTTCTAGGTTATGGGCGCCTGCAATAAGATCCCTGCCATGCTCATACACGCGCTCATATACCCGTTTGCGAAACTTCGCGAAATCAGAATGAATACAATCCATAAGATTCAACCCCAGCGTCGAGGTTCGAATATCAAGATGCTGGTACAGCGTCATGGCTGCTGTCTCAAAAACTTCTTCAACCGTTATCGCCATAATTACACCCGGTGCATGGTTTTGAACAGATTTTCGTGCTGGATCTGAATCTTCAGACCCATGGTAGTTCCAATCTTATCGAGCCGCGAAACAAGAGACGTTAGCGGCTTTCTATATCCCGACATATCGACAAGCATGGTCATAACAAAAACCCCCTCCATAACCTTCTGGCTTATATCTTCGATATTGATATCATTCTTATACAAGAGGTCCGATAAACGATTACCCATAAAAGCCCCAAGTTTGTCAGTGCCAATAATAAGAAAATTGTCAATCCGTATAGCAAATCCTATTCTTGGCCATAAATAATTATACATTACTATGGGCATTGCTATGCCAAATCTATTCAGCTCATACCTTGGTGTAAAGGCAATTGAATTTACCCTGTCAACACCGGGAAGCCCGAAATGAGGTATGCGCTGAACCCATGTTCCGTTTAAATAAAAATTATATCCTACATTATAGTCATACTGTATGCTCGCCGCCCATGGAAGAAACATAGTAAACCTTGTTCCGTTTATTATTGGTATCTGTCCGTTCTCAAAATGCACATTCATAGTAGAGTCAAAGGCGTCAACATCATTTGCTTTTATTTTTGAAAAATTGAACCAATAATTTGATCTATTCTCAATAAGAAAAGTTTTTGCATTTTCTTTAAAACGAGCATAACCAATATCTATCAGTGCGATTCCAAGCTTCCATGAGTATTGCGATTCGAGTTTGTCTTTACAGAAATTAGGACAGTTATATTTGTTTTTTGATGATTTTTTTTCAATAGTGATGCCTGCATCCATTGATTTTCCTTTACCTTGTGATTCAAAAAAATTATTCTCATTTATTGAATATGCATATTTTGCGCTGATATTTTTAAAAAAAATATCCGAGTCGTTAGGTATTTTCAATTGAACTTTTCCAAGGAAATATGCTCCCGCAAATGCATTAATGTGCTTAAACGTTAGTCCGGCTTTTATATGAATGTCTCCTTTTTTTTTAATTTCTCTTGCAACTGAAATTCCTATTTCATCCCACACCATAGCATTTACCCTGAATTTAGGTATTGTGATATCAATATTATGAAGAGGGTCGTAATTCAATCCTTCAAAAATCAATTTTGCTCCGTCTTTATTTAAACGGGTAAGAGATGCCGCTTCTCTTCCATCTGTTTCAATAGCAAATGTCCATTTTTTTACATTAAACATAAGCGAAGGACCTTGAATAAGAATGCCTGAGTAAAAATTTTTCCGCCAGATATTGTGTTCTTTATTTTTAAGCAAGTATTTTGATCTGCTACCTTTAAAACGATTCCATGAATTGTTAACAACCACCGAAGAATTTCCATTGTCAGCTATAAAATCCGGAATACATGTCTGATAAATAAAAAGGTAATTATTATCGAAATACGAATGAGCCATTACAATATTAAAATCCCAGTGATAAGGAGAGCCAGCCATAAATGCAGGATTAAGCAAGCCCCCTGTAATTCCCGAATATGGGCTATTGCTTATACCATATCTTTCCTGTGAAAAAGATCTTGTTAAGAATGGTATCATCAGGATAATTAATATGTATAAACGTTTTGGCAAAACAAATCTTAATATATTGGCATATTTGAATAAAAACAAAATTAGTTATTTTATCCGATTTGCATTAATGATTTATTCAGAATAGAAAAAATCGGGGTTTTAAAATTGCATTTGTTCTCAATCTCATAATTTGTATATTTGTCCCTGAAAAAAACAAAACTTTTCTGATGAAAAAAACAGATTACTTAAAAGAGGTCATTGAACATATTGATATTAAAAAATATAATGTCGTTCCAATGATCGACGCCATGAAAGGCATGGCATTCCAGGCAAGGAATCTTTCGCGCGGAGCGGAAATTTTTGATATGATGCAGAAGGATAAAGAATGCGCGGTGTTTGTTACCCTTGCAGGATCGTTAATTTCTGCGGGACTAAAAATGGTGGTAGTAGAAATGATTAAAAATAATATGATCGATGCGATTGTTTCTACGGGAGCAAATATTGTGGATCAGGATTTCTTTGAAGCTCTTGGATTCAAGCATTACAAAGGATCTCCGTTCGTTAATGATGCCGATCTCCGCGAACTCTCTATCGACAGGATCTATGATACTTACATTGATGAAGATGAGTTGAGAATTTGTGATGAGTCCATTGGTATGATTGCAAACAGTATTGAGCCAAAACCGTATTCCTCAAGAGAATTTATTATTGAAATGGGGAAATTTCTTGAATCCGAAAAATACGCTGCTTTCAGAGAAGAATCTATCGTTTATCAGTGTTATAAAAAAGGTGTACCGATTTTTGTTCCTGCTTTTTCTGATTGCTCGGCAGGTTTTGGTTTGGTTCATCACCAGTGGCAAAATCCAGTGAAAAAAGTAAGTATAGACTCTGCAAAGGATTTTCTTGAGATTACTAAAATAAAAATCTATAATAAAGTTTCCGGAATTTTTATGATCGGCGGCGGTGTTCCAAAAAACTTTGTTCAGGATATTGTTGTAGCGGCAGAAGTTTTGGGATACGATGTCCCTATGCATAAATATGCCGTTCAGATAACGGTTGCAGACGAAAGAGACGGAGCATTATCAGGCTCCACACTTAAAGAAGCAAGTTCATGGGGAAAAGTAGATACCACCTTCGAACAAATGGTTTTCGCCGAAGCAACCATTGCCATGCCAATGATCGCAGGATATTCATATCACAAAGGAAGCTATAAATCCCGAAAGGAACGCCGTTTTAACGACCTTCTTTCAGAAGTTGGCTCAAAGAAATAAAGTTTTTTTTGATAGAATATTTTTTTAATAGAATATTTTTTATTTTTACAACTTAATAATTAAAGTATTCGTGTCCGACAGCTTAGTAATTATACCAACTTATAAAGAATGTGAGAATATCGAAAAGATAATTCGCAAAGTATTTTCTTTGGATAAAGAATTTGATGTTCTTATTATTGAAGATAATTCGCCCGATGGTACTGCTGATATTGTCCGCAGACTTTTGTCTGAATTTAACGGGCGATTGTTTATGGAAGAAAGGAAAGGAAAATTAGGACTTGGCACAGCATATATTCACGGATTTAAATGGGCGCTTAACAGAGCTTATAATTATATATTTGAGATGGATGCTGATTTTTCTCATAACCCTAATGACTTGTTGAAACTTTACGATACTTGCGCAAACAAAAATGCAGATGTTGCTATAGGTTCGCGGTATATTAACGGTGTAAATGTAGTAAACTGGCCTATGGGCAGAGTACTTATGTCGTACTTTGCTTCTTCCTATGTAAGGATCATCACGCGTATGAAAATCAGGGATACCACGGCAGGTTTTAAATGCTATAAAAGGGATGTGCTCAAAGCAATAAACCTGGATAAAATAAGATTTACCGGTTATGCTTTCCAGATTGAAATGAAATTTATCGCATGGAAACTTGGGTTTAATATAGTTGAGGTACCTATCATTTTTACCGACCGTACCGAAGGGCAATCCAAAATGAGCAAAGGCATATTTAAGGAAGCAATACTCGGAGTAATTTCATTACGAATGAAAAGCATTTTTAAAAAATACAAAAAATTTGAAGCCTGATAAAATAAAATAGTTAGTGATAAGTATAAAATAAATTACATATTTTTTTGCCTGCCTTGCCGTCAGGCAGGGTTAATAGTTTTTGGTTATAATAGTTTTGGTTTAATTGGTTTCCGGTTTTGTTTATACAACATTACTGGTAGATACGTATTTTTACCAAGAAACTATAACAAAAAACTGAATAACCAAAACCAATGACTAATAACCAATAACTAAAAATATGGATATTAACACACACATTAACTTATTATATATAAGGTATGGCGCTGACCATACCTTTTTAGTTTTTTTAAAATGAGAATTGCTATAACAAACTCAAATATTGTTAATGAAGGAAGAATCTTTAAAGGTACTGTTGTTATTGAAAACAGTTTAATAAAAGAAGTTGTTGAAAATCCTTTATCAGAAATAAAATATTCCTGCGATGAAGTTATTGATGCCGAAGGAAAATATTTATTCCCCGGTATAATTGACGATCAGGTACACTTCAGAGAACCAGGTCTTACGCATAAAGCAGATATTTATACCGAATCAAAAGCTGCGGTTGCGGGGGGGGTTACGTCTTTCATGGAAATGCCCAATACCCTGCCTAATGCAATCACAAACGATTTGCTTGAAGAAAAATACAAGATTGCCTCTGAGAAATCTTTTGCAAATTATTCATTCTATATCGGGGCTTCAAACGATAATATTGATGAGCTGAAAAAGATCAATAACAGATCGGTTTGCGGAATTAAAGTTTTTCTTGGCTCATCAACCGGTAATATGTTAGTGAATAATATTAGTTCCCTTCGGAAAATTTTTTCTCTCGACAGCCTGATAGCAGTTCATTGCGAAGATGAAAAAATAATTAATGAAAACCTTGAAAAGCAAAAAGCAATTTACGGGAACGAAATTCCTTTTTCTTTACATTCTGTTATAAGAAGTTCGGAAGCCTGTTTTAAATCTTCATCTTTTGCCGTTTCACTTGCGCGAAAATATAACACACGCCTTCATTTGCTTCATTTGTCAACAGCCGATGAAATGGCTTTGCTTGATAATTCCCTGCCTCTCGAAAAGAAAAAAATTACCGCCGAAGTGTGCATACATCACCTTTGGTTTTCAGATGAAGATTACAGCGAAAAGGGAACATTCATTAAATGGAATCCTGCGATCAAATCTGCTAAAGACAGGGAAGCCTTATGGAATGCCTTACTTGACGGAAAAATTGATGTCGTTGCCACAGATCATGCTCCTCATACTTTTAAAGAAAAAAATAACACTTATTTAAAAGCCCCTTCCGGCGGACCGCTTACGCAACATTCGCTTGCCGCCATGCTTGAGTTTTATCACAAAGGGAAAATATCTCTCGAATCCATCGCGTATAAAATGGCTCATGCTCCTGCTGTTTGTTTTAATATTGAAAAAAGAGGTTTTATCCGACCAGGATATTTTGCCGATCTTGTTCTTGTTGACATGGATTCGCCATGGACAGTGGATAAAACAAACATCCTTTATAAATGCAAGTGGTCGCCTTTCGAAGGAACTGTATTTAATTCACGAATTACAAATACTTTTGTGAACGGCGTTCATGTTTACAACAATGGAATATTTAACGAAACTAAAAAAGGAATGAGGCTGCTGTTTCACAGAAATTAACTATGCAAAAAAGTGATATAAATGAGTTATGAGGAATAAAGTTATAAGGTATAAAGGGAATCATTATTCCAAATACCTCTATACCCCCTATTATACCTCTATACCTATAAAAGTAAAAATGTATAATTTTAAGCCATTCTAAATATAACTATTTTTTCAAATGAAGAATTTTTATTTCATAATTTTCTTTTCTTTTTTCACCATTATCTCTTGTGGTAAAAAAAATGAAGCAAAAGAAAAATCACCTCCACCCCAAAACATTATTTCATCTGATGAAATGAAAAATGTTCTTGTTGATGTTTTCCTTGCCGAAGGCGCTATTGGTGAAATGGAAATAAAACATAAAGATGCTCAGTATTATGCAAAGCATTATTATAATTATGTTCTAAAAAAACATAACATGACAAATGAACAATTTCAGAAAAGCTATTCATATTACTCAGCGGATATTGAAGAAATGCAGAAAATTATGTCAGATGTTGTTGATGACCTGAGCGAAAAACAAAGCAAGGTAAGGAATGAATAGGAACCAGATAATTTAATTCCCTTTCTCTTTGAAGCTATAATAAAATCCTATATCTAAAGAAAAAGACATTAATCTGTTTGTCCATACATATTTGTCTGTGGGTAAATTTTTTCTTAATTGATAAACAAAATTTGGTCTGAAATCAAGACTAAAATGCTCTCTTAATTTTACCTTTAATCCAATATCCATATTAAACCCGCAATAATATTTATTCACAATTTCTATATCACTAAATCCTAACACGGTTACCTGTTGTTGTGAGTAAATATAACCGTTGTAAAGCCCAAGTCCTGCATATAATAAAATCCCGTCAGTTTTTAATATTATATAATCGCAATTTATTGGGAATATAATTCCTTTTGCTCTTAAAAAAATATCGAAAGAACCAATTCCTCCCTCAGGATTATCGGTAGTTGTAATTTCAGTTCTAAATTTTGTTCCTTGTGTCAAATGCAATATACCTGTTGAAAAATAAAGTTTTCGCATTCGATAATTTACTCTTAAACCATAATTAAAAGGATGTATATATTTATAAAATTTTGTATTCCCTCCTGTATTTATTGTTGAAAAGGAAGGCATTCCCAATAAACCTATTTCAATTTTATTTTGAGCTAGGATTGACGGACTTTGAAAGAAAAGTCCTGTCAATGCGATATAGCTTATCAATAAATATTTTTTCATTTTCATTTTAAATTACTTTTGTGAATAATAGCGTTTTCAATTCGTATTTACGATATTTGAACTTATTTTATTATCATAAGTTTATCTGCTGCTATTTGCTTATTTCCGGCAGTTGCACGGTAAAAATAAATACCAGTATTAAGATTATCCCCATTAATTGTAAAAGTGTAAACTACTGTACAAAATGAAATAAACAACTGCCTGTGAATTACTTGTCAATGGCGCATGTAGCACCAATGACAAGTATTAGTTTCTTTGATAAACCAAAAATCTAAATCAATGAAACGACTCACAGACGAAAGCAAAAT